>NZ_PNCV01000027.1:0-9343 GCF_005886925.1 Pseudoalteromonas sp. S3260 | reverse complement strand
ATCCTGACACAGGGGGGTGGTAAATAAAATAACTAAAAAATATAACAATAAGCCGCCCTGCGGCTAACGTGAGCAAGCTCTACGTCTACAAAAAATTTTAATTTACCCGCGCCACGTCGCTCGTAACCTTTCGCCTTTAATCTTTAAAAAAGTTACATGTGCGCGGCGTAAAGCCCCGCCTACAAAACAATTAAAACGCGGTGGTTCCCCGAAACTCGTTGCCCGTTGCCCGCGCTCCGTTGCCGTTTATTAAAGGCGTTCTTTCCACTGTGCAATAGGGATTGGCTTTGAAAATAAGTAGCCTTGAAACAAGTCGCAGCCACGTTGTTTTAAGTAATTGAATTGCGCCGTTTCTTCAACGCCTTCTGCCACGCTATTTACGCCAAGTGCGTTGGCCATGTCGATGATCATGTTTACAATTGTTAGAGTAATTTTAGACCGAAGCGATAAGGTTCGCCAAAAAAGTGGCTAAAAAAATGCCACCAAATGGTGGCATTTACACACGGGGGTATTTCTACTTATAGAAATTTTTTTACTATTTTGTTACGAAAAATATATATTAAAAAGGTAACATTTAGCCCATTATCTAGCAACATTTAGCCGAGTTTTATCTTACAACCATTAACTCATCGGAACAGTCTTTATCATTACACCTTAATACATACGTATTTTTCTTCTAAGTACTCATCTAAACCCTGATGCCCGCCTTCACGACCAAGACCTGATTGCTTTACACCACCAAACGGCGCAACTGGGTTTGATATAACTCCCTCATTTACACCTACCATGCCAAACTCTAGCCCTTCGCTTATACGATAGATTTGTTTAATGTTTTGGCTATAAAAGTACGCAGCTAACCCATAAGGGACGTTATTAGCAAGCGCAAGTACTTCGCTTTCTTCATCAAATGGGATCACCGTTAATACAGGACCAAACACTTCTTCGTGATAAATATCCATTTGTGTAGTGACATTGGTGACTATTAATGGGTTTTGAAAACTGCCACCTAAATTGCTGTTATCTCCAATTAACGTAGCGCCTTTATCAAGAGCGTCTTTAATCAGTTGTTGCACTTTCTCTTTTGCTTTGGGGTAAATAAGCGGCCCTATGTCGGCATTTTCATCAAAACCGTTCGCAACTTTGAGCGCAGCGACTTTGGGTGTAATTTTTTCAAGCACGTCATTTAATATATTACGCTGAATAAAAATACGATTTGCTGCAACACAAGCTTGTCCTGAGTTTCTAAATTTGGCCGCCATCAATCCATCAATAGCATCGTCAATATCAGCATTATCAAATATTATAAACGGGGCATTTCCCCCCAATTCCATTGAAGTACGCTTTATTGTAGATGCACATTGAGAGAGTAACTGCTTACCTACACCGGTAGAGCCAGTAAAAGTAAACTTACGTACGACCTCTGAGTCTGTCAGCATTTTGCCAACCTTTTTGGCATCTTGTGACACAAGCACATTAAATGCACCTTTAACAAAGCCAGCCTGATCAGCTAAATAAGCTAAAGCGATAGCACATAATGGTGTGTGCTCAGAAGGCTTGAGTATAAAACTACAGCCAGCAGCATAAGCCGGGGCAACTTTTCGAGTCACCATAGCAACAGGAAAATTCCATGGCGTAATACCTGCTACCACGCCAATAGGTTGCTTGAAGCTAGTTAAACGATGACTGTTATCGGTGGCGGGGATCACATCGCCATAGCTGCGTTTAGCTTGTTCGGCAAACCACTTAATAAAGCCAGCCCCATAATCTATTTCACCAAGCGATTCTTTAAGCGGTTTTCCCTGCTCTTTGGTCATAAGTGTAGCAAGGGTTTGTTTATGTTTTATCACTAGATCATACCAACGCATCAAGGTGTCACTTCGCTCGGTCGCATTGGTGGCTTTTAATTTTACAAACGCGCCTTTTGCCGCATTAATAGCTGTATTTACGCCCTGCTCGTCAATGTCGCTAACTTCTATTATGCTTTTTCCGGTCGCAGGATCATCGACGCTAAAGCGTGTGCTAGTTTGATAAAATTCACCGTTTATAAACGAGTCTGAAAAAATAAGATCACTCAAAATACACCTCCGAAATGGGTTTTGGGTTTTGGGTTTTGGGTTTTGGGTTTTGGGTTTTGTGCTTCGGGCTTCGGGCTTCGATAAATTAAAAAAGCCTTGTGGTTAACGCTACAAGACTTTTTAATTTTAACTTACCCGCCGCCCGTAACCCTTTACCTTCAACCTTTGTATTTATTCACTTCCTCTGCGCACTCTGTAATCTCTGTGGTAAATAAAATTACTAACAAACGCGGAATAAAACCGCTTTAAAAAGCATATGCACAAAGAGAAGTGAATGAGAAGAAAATGAGAAAGCACTAACCATTAGCCTGAGTGATTAATTGTTTTGTCACTTCCTCTAAAAGCGCAGCGTCTCTTAACCTCTTTGTGCATAATTTTATTACCTTTAACCACATTTGCGCGGCGTAAAGCCCCGCCTACAGGCTATTTTAATTTACCCGCGTCTCGCAGCACGCCGCTCGTAACCTTTTGCCTTTCGCCTTTAACCTTTAAAAAGACGCGGGGTAAACCCGCTGCACATTTGCGCGGCGTAAAGCCCCGCCTACAAAATATTTACACCACAGAGAATACAAAGGCGCTTCGCGCTACACCGAGGGGTTAAGGTAAATAACACTAAACCTTTGCCTTTGCTCACTTTCTCTGTGAACTCTGTGCCCTCTGTGGTGAATAAATCACTAAAAAATCAAACAATGAGCCGCTGCAAGGCTAACTTGAGAAAGCTCTACGTCTACAAAAGATTTGTCTGCGCGGCATAAATCTTCACCTAAAACAAAAAAGCCGCTGTATCAAACAGCGGCTTTTAATATGATAGTCATTAATTAAAAACTAGTGTTCTTCATTAACGATATTGAGATTGTACTTTGGTATTTCAACCACTAAGTCTTCATCTCTAATGATTGCTTGGCAACCTAAGCGCGATTCAGGCTCTAAACCCCATGCTTTATCTAGCATGTCGTCTTCTAGGTCGTCACTTTCATCTAATGAGTCAAAACCTTCACGGATCACTAAGTGACACGTTGTACATGCACATGATTTTTCACAGGCATGAGGAATGCTAATGCCATTTTTAAGCGCGATATCAAGTACCGTTTCGCCAGCGGGCGCTTCTATTGCAGCACCGTCAGGACACAACTCCGGATGGGGAAGAAAAACAATTTGTGGCATTCTAATCTCTCTTATATATTGTCTACTGACTGACCTGTTAAGGCTTTTTTAATTGATGCATCCATTCTACGCGCGGCAAAATCACTACTCGCATTGTCCATTTTTTCAATGGCTGCTTTAATTTCACTTGGCTCTTGTGCGCTCTCGCGTACTTTTGCAAGTTCGTTTATTTCCACTTTTAGCGCCGCTAGTTGCTCAGGCTCAAGTAAATCGCCATCAGCAGCTAATGAGGCTTCCATGGCTTCTATTACACGAAGCGCTTCAACTTGTTGCTCTTTAAGCATACGCGCTTGCATATCGCCTTTAGCGTTACTCATCGACTCTTTAAGCATATTAGCAACTTGGTCCTCAGACAAACCAAACGACGGTTTTACTTGTATTTCTGCTTGAACGCCGGTTGATTTTTCCATGGCTGATACGCTTAGTAAACCATCAGCATCTACTTTAAAGGTAACGCGAATATGCGCCGCTCCCGCCGCCATAGGGGGAATGCCTTTTAAACTAAACTTTGCCAGCGATCGACAATCGTCAACCAGTTCCCGTTCACCTTGTAATACATGCAACGACATAGCCGTTTGACCATCTTTAAACGTAGTAAATTCTTGCGCACGTGCAACCGGAATCGTGGTATTGCGTGGAATGATTTTTTCAACCAAGCCACCCATTGTTTCAAGGCCTAACGACAACGGTAACACATCAAGTAATAACATGTCTGAATCTGGCTTGTTACCAATTAATACGTCAGCTTGTAATGCTGCACCCAGTGCAACAACGCGATCAGGGTCAATTGAAGTTAGTGGCTGTTTATCAAAAAATTCACCGACTTGAGTACGCACTAATGGCATACGAGTTGAACCACCAACCATTACAACTTGTAATACTTCCTGGTTTTCAATACCGGCATCTTTTACTGCACGACGACATGAGCGGAGCGTTTTTTTGACCAATGGCATAGCGAGCTCATTAAATTTTTCTCGCGTTACTTCAACCATGTATTTTTCATCGTCAAACTCAAGGCCAACATTCACTTTTTCGTATTGGCTGAGTGCTTCTTTACAGGCTTTGGCTTTATTAATGAATAAACGTAATACCGAAGGAGATAAGCTTGTCACGCCGGTTTCTTGTTTTAGGTAATCAACTAATAATGAGTCAAAGTCGTCGCCGCCTAGGCTAGAATCGCCACCGGTGGCCAGCACTTCAAACACGCCTTTATTAAGACGCAGAATAGAGATATCAAAAGTACCGCCCCCTAAATCATAAACGGCGATAATACCTTCTTGCCCCGAATCTAAACCGTAAGCAACGGCAGCGGCAGTAGGCTCGTTTAGTAAGCGCAGTACATTAATACCGGCAAGCTCAGCCGCATCTTTGGTGCTTTGACGTTGTGCATCATCGAAATAGGCTGGTACGGTGATAACCGCGCCTAAAATATCTTGATTACCAAAGCTTTGTTCTGCACGTGCTTTTAAGGCACCTAAAATATGACTTGAGGCTTTAACTGGGCTGATTTTTCCCGCAGCCGTTTCGATAGCCAATGCACCATCATCATCGCAAAACTGATAAGGCAGTTGGCCATAGCTTTGTTCTATTTCGGTTTGCGTTTTACCTAAAAAGCGCTTCACTGAAATAAGCGTATTAACCGGATCGAGTGTAGCTGCTTGCATTGCATCATTACCCACGGTAATGCCGCCAGCTTGATAACGAACCACTGAGGGTAACATCGCTTCGCCTGACTCATCAGTAATAGTGCGTGCTTCGCCGCTTTGTACGGTTGCCACTAATGAATTTGTAGTGCCTAAATCAATTCCAATGGCTAATTTGTGTTCATGTGGTGCCGCGCTCTGCCCCGGCTCAGCAATTTGCAATAATGCCATAATGCTCTTTAAACTCGTGTTGCTCGCTTTGCAGCAAGTAATTAATCGTCAAATAAACTGTCTTCAATGCGTTCAAGTTCGTCTTGTAACTTATATACAAATTTTAATTTGCGAATGTTGTCAGCAGCGTGTTGATATTGTTGCTCATCGTTGCTTGCAAGTTGCTCAGCCAATTCGTTGCTATACTGGGCTTTTAATTGCTTTATTTGTGATTCAAAATTAGCAATAGCGATATCTGGATCACTTGCAGAGGGAAGTTCTTCAAGCTCTTCGCGCAGTTCCATTTGTTGCATCAAGAACATGGGATCTTGCAGTGTTTGCTGCTCAGCGCGAATATCAACGCCCAGCTCACTCAACATATATTCAGCACGTTTAACCGGATGCTTAAGTGTTTGTAATGCGTCGTTAATTTCAGCGGTACTTTGTACGGCCATTAATTTATCACGACTGCTGGCATTAGCATGACGATCAGGGTGTACAGCACGTTGAAGTTCTAAGTAGTGCTTGTTGATCATTGCTAAGTCAATATTGTAGTCAACCGGTATTGCAAATAACTCAAAATAACGCATAACTTCTCACAAATGACAAAGCCCTACATTAACTGGCAGGGCTTATTTATATCTTAAAACAAGTTTGAGCTTAAACGGTAAAGCTTTCGCCACAGCCACACTCATCAGCTTGGTTAGGGTTGTTAAATTTAAACCCTTCATTTAAACCTTCTTTAGTGTAGTCGAGCTCGGTGCCGTCGATATAAACTAAGCTTTTAGCGTCAACAATTAAGGTAACGCCTTTGGCCGCAAATGTTTCATCGTCATCGTTTAGCTCATCAACAAACTCTAGAACATAAGCAAGACCTGAACAGCCCGTCGTTTTAATGCCAACTCGCAGGCCAATGCCTTTACCACGGTTTGCTAAAAATGATTGTACGCGGTTTGCTGCCGCATCTGTCAATGTCACTGCCATGAATATCTCTTAGTTTGTATGTTTGCTTTTGTAATCTGCAATTGCTGCTTGAATTGCATCTTCGGCTAAAATTGAGCAGTGAATTTTCACTGGTGGTAATTCTAGCTCTGCGCTGATATCGGTATTTTTGATAGTCGCAGCTTCGTCTAATGTTTTGCCTTTAACCCACTCTGTTACCAGCGAAGATGAAGCAATTGCGCTACCACAGCCGTACGTTTTGAATTTTGCATCTTCAATAACGCCGTCTGCCGATACTTTAATTTGCAATTTCATTACGTCACCACATGCTGGTGCGCCTACCATACCCGTTGCCACTGACGGATCGTTTTTATCTAGAGCACCTACGTTACGTGGGTTTTCTACGTGGTCGATTACTTTATCACTGTAAGCCATAATTCTATCCTCACTACCTGCTAGGTATGGGCACCACTAATTAGTGGTGCGCCCATTCAACTGAATCTAAATCAACACCTTCTTGGTGCATTTCCCAAAGAGGAGACATTTCACGTAAACGGCCAATCGAGTTTTTCATTAGCTCAACGGTGTAATCAATCTCTTCTTCGGTGGTAAAACGGCCAATACTAAAACGAATCGAGCTGTGCGCTAGCTCGTCGTTGCGACCTAATGCACGTAATACGTAAGAAGGCTCTAAACTTGCAGATGTACAGGCTGAACCTGACGATACCGCAATATCTTTAACAGCCATTAATAACGACTCACCTTCAACAAAGTTAAAGCTAATGTTGACAATACCAGGTACTGATTGGTCTTGCGTGCCGTTAAAGTACACTTCGTCCATATCCGTTAAAATGCCGTCGATTAGGCGTTTACGCAACGCACTGATGTGTGCGTGATCTTTTTCAAAATCTTGTTTTGCAATTCTAAATGCTGCGCCCATACCCACTAATTGATGAGTTGCTAATGTACCAGAACGCATACCACGTTCATGGCCGCCACCGTGCATTTGTGCTTCTAAACGTGCACGTGGTTTACGACGAACATACAAAGCACCTACGCCTTTAGGGCCGTATACTTTGTGCGCCGAGAATGACATAAAATCTACTTTGGTTTGTTGCACGTCAATTAAAACTTTACCCGCGCTTTGTGCTGCATCTACGTGGAACATAATTTTACGTTCGCGGCACATTTCACCAATTGTATTGATGTCTTGGATTACACCTAGCTCGTTATTTACATGCATAATACTTACAAGCACGGTGTCGTCACGCATGGTGTCTGCTAATTTTTGCAGATCAAGTAGGCCGTTTTCTTCAACGTCCATGTAGGTTACTTCAAACCCTTGACGCTCAAGCTCACGACATGTGTCGATAACCGCTTTGTGTTCAGTTTTAGCGGTAATAACATGCTTACCTTTTTTCTTGTAAAACTGAGCTGCACCTTTAATAGCAAGGTTATTTGATTCTGTTGCACCCGATGTGAATACAATTTCACGTGGGTCTGCATTAATTAAATCAGCAATGTCAGTACGTGCTTGGTCAACGACTTCTTCAGCTTGCCAACCAAAACGGTGTGAACGCGATGCTGGATTACCAAAATTACCGTCCATAGTCAGGCACTGCATCATTTCTTTGGCAACTCGTTCGTCAACGGGCGTAGTTGCTGCGTAATCTAAATAAATCGGTAACTTCATTTCTCTCTCCGCTGCAGGTCAACCTTAAAGTTGACAGCTTACTTGAATATTTTCCAACTGCTTAATTGCATCATTAACGCTGTTTTCTTGGCGAAGAGCGACCGCTTTAACGTCCGACTTTTCGACCAGTTCAGCTAAGGTAATATTATTTAAAAATTCTTCAATTCGTGCGCTTAAGTCTGACCACAATGTATGGGTTAAACAACGCATACCACTTTGACAACCAGTATTGCTTCGCTGACACCGTGTAGCGTCAACAGATTCATCTACCGCATTGATAACATCGCCAACTGAAATTACATCGGCCTCACGTCCTAGTAAATAGCCCCCACCAGGACCTCGAACAGAACTCACTAGCCCATTTTTACGTAAACGGGCAAATAATTGCTCAAGATAAGACAAAGAAATTTCTTGGCGCTGCGAAATATCTGCAAGCGCTACAGGGCCTATATTTGCATGTAGTGCAACATCCAGCATGGCTGTAACGGCATATCTGCCTTTTGATGTTAACTTCATAACGCCCCCGCACAAAAGAGTGCAAATTTTAATTACCAGAGTAGATTAGTCAAGTATTATCCTGATTGGCTAGCCTCGAATGCCAGCCGATAAACTTGTAATACCCGACTGTTTTGGTCAAGTATTGGGTCTATTGTAATTACCTGAGTAATTTAGTCAAGTATTAGTGGAGTAATAAAGGGCGCTATTTATAACTAATTGCTATTTTATAGACTTATTAATTGAGGTAAGAATGCCTCGTAATATGTTCATTTCAGCATCTTCAGGGCGAGCACGATTAAACAAGCGACGTAGCTTAGTCATTACCATGCCTGGGTGCTGCTTAATGATGAAGCCTGTTTTAAACAAGGTGTCTTCAAGGTGTTCGTAAAACAGCTCTGTTTGTTTAGACGATGGATATAGGGTTTCGTCTTCTTCTTGTTCCGCTTTAGGCTGTTGATTTAAAAATGCCATACGCGTTTCATAGCATAAGGTTTGTACTGCCATGGCTAAATTTAGCGAGCTGTATTCTGGGTTAGCAGGAATACACACATGGTAATTACACAGTTGTAATTCTTCGTTTGTTAAGCCACTGTTTTCACGACCAAATACAAGTGCTACAGGGCCATTTACAGCTTCGCCAACAAGCTTTTCACCACATTCACGCGGCTCAACCATAGGCCACGACAATGTACGCGAGCGAGCACTAGTACCAATAGTTAATGCACAATCAGCAATCGCATCGGCAACCGTATCAACAATAACCGCATTACCTAGTACATCAGTCGCACCTGCAGCAAGCGCACTTGCATGGCTATCTATTTCACAGGCTGGATCAACAAGGTATAACTTTGATAATCCCATGGTTTTCATGGCACGTGCCGCAGAACCAATATTGCCAGAATGTGAGGTGTTAACTAAAACGATGCGAATATCATCTAAGATCATTACAGTGCTACTTATCGAGTACAAAAAATTGCGCAAATTCTAGCATGAAAACGCGCTGAGATCCTATATTCAATAGTCGAGATCTAAAAGATCAGTTCGGGGTCAGCGGTCAGCGGTCAGCGGTCAGCGGTCAGCGGTCAGCGGTCAGCGGTCAGCGGTCAGCGGTCAGCGTT
>NZ_PNCV01000268.1:0-347 GCF_005886925.1 Pseudoalteromonas sp. S3260 | reverse complement strand
GAGGTATTCACTCTAAGTTCACTTTGAAAGCAGATAAATTAGCAATTTTTATGGTTGGTTTTTTGTTTATTAAAATCAGTGTGTTGTGTTTGTTTTTGTAGCTTTTTATGGAGGGGATTAGCGGCTGCTACCAAAAAAGCATGAGAAAAAATGAGTTGAAATTGCTCGAAGTGGGATCAAAAAAAAGCATGAGAGACTCAAGCTTTGTGGATTAAATTTAACAAAAAAGAGTGGTTTTTAACTTTCTGTTCATTTTTGTTTTGCGTGTTCCTAAAACAGTCGCTACAACAAAGAGGTTGCCACACATTGACTGCGTATGTGCTCTTTTGGAGAAGAGATACTTACTT
>NZ_PNCV01000267.1:0-351 GCF_005886925.1 Pseudoalteromonas sp. S3260 | reverse complement strand
CAGCGAGCTCAGCGAGTTAGTCGGTGAGGCTAAGCTGGTGTTTATTTGTAACCCCAACAACCCCACCGGCGCTCTTATCAGCGTTGACAAAATCGCCGAATTGGCACAGCGTTTAGCCAAGCGTGCCATTGTTGTGGTCGATGAAGCCTACATTGAGTTCTGTTATCAGCACAGTGCCGCGCAGCTCATTAAAACAAACGCCAATATCGTGGTGCTGCGCACCCTTTCCAAGGCCTTTGCTTTAGCGGGGCTGCGTACCGGCTTTACCTTGGCGCAGCAAGATACCTTAGCACCGCTGCGCAAAGTGATTGCTCCCTACCCCGTCGCCACAGTTATCGCTGACATTGCTGA
>NZ_PNCV01000266.1:0-371 GCF_005886925.1 Pseudoalteromonas sp. S3260 | reverse complement strand
ATGCAGTAGATGAGCTAGCGGCGCAAGGTGTTACTTGTATTCAAGCAGATTTTAGTGACGATGAAAGCATTGTGCACTTTATCAATGAGCTACGAGTCCATACGCCAAAATTACGCGCTATTATTCATAACGCATCAAGTTGGGATAGTGAGAGTAAAAACGACGACTACGCAGCCTTGTTCGATAATATGATGCGTATTCATGCCAAGGTACCTTACCTTATCAATCAACACTGCCAAGACATGCTCGAGCACAGCGATTGCTATGGCGACATTATTCATTTAACCGACTTTGTGGTCGAGACAGGCAGTGCCAAACACCTTGCCTACGCAGCCAGCAAAGCGGCATTGGATAATTTAACTAAGTCATTT
>NZ_PNCV01000265.1:0-369 GCF_005886925.1 Pseudoalteromonas sp. S3260 | reverse complement strand
GTTACATTAGCTGAGTACCTAGAGCATACTCAATATTTATGGGTTTGGTTGTATTGCAGGAGAGGCAAGATGGGCAAGGAAGTTGATTCTTTTTATTTGTACTGTTTAGCAGGAATATCACTAGTCGTTGTTGGACTAACGTGGTTTATGTTTGCTGCTGGGTTTGACATAACGGCAACACACTTTACGTACCCAACCAGCGGTCTAGCCCTGATTTTGTTTGAACCTGCTGTATCTTGTTTAGTTTTAGGCTGGATGTTTAGTGTCGTTCTTTTTGTATATGGTGCATTAAACTCTGTAAAAGCATTATGGCTAGAAAATGACCGTGTCAATTTAGCTTTAAATTGGCTGATATGGACTTTAGCAATA
>NZ_PNCV01000264.1:0-341 GCF_005886925.1 Pseudoalteromonas sp. S3260 | reverse complement strand
GATCTCTTCACGTGAGTTTGAGTGCATCTGGACGATACGACCGAAGCGCTCACGCTTTGATTTAACTGGGTTATATACCGTGTCACCCTGAGCAACTGTGCCTGAGTACACACGGAAGAAGGTTAGCGTGCCTACGAACGGGTCGGTAGCAATTTTAAAGGCCAATGCTGAGAAAGGCGCTTTGTCATCTGCTGGACGCGTGTCTTCAGTCTCGCCATCATCAAGAACACCTTGAATCGGTTTAACTTCGGTAGGTGAAGGCATGTATTCAATCACGGCATCAAGCATCGCTTGCACGCCTTTGTTCTTGAACGCACTGCCGCAACTCATCAGCACAATTT
>NZ_PNCV01000263.1:0-267 GCF_005886925.1 Pseudoalteromonas sp. S3260 | reverse complement strand
GCAAGCGGCGATATACAACAAAGATTGGTCACTTGCTCTGATGCTTAATGCCGCGCTACCAAGGGCTATCTCGCGCCTATTGCAAAGAGCTGATATTGCCATGCAAGCTCAGCAACCTGAGGTTTTATCGCGAACCATAGCGGCATTAAGTGAAGCCGAGTTAAATATAGAACAAGAGCAGCAGTTACTTGTGCTTATGGCTTATGCCTCGACTTACTCTCAGCAATGGCGTCAACGCCTGTATGATCACTCATTGCAACACGCCGA
>NZ_PNCV01000262.1:0-359 GCF_005886925.1 Pseudoalteromonas sp. S3260 | reverse complement strand
CCCCCCCCCCCCCCCCCCGCCCCCCCCCCCCCCCCCCCCCCCCCCCCCCCCCCCCCCCCACCCCCCCCCCCCCCCCCCCCCCCCCCCCCCCCCCCCCCCCCCCCCCCCCCCCCCCCCCCCCCCCCCCCCCCCCCCCCCCCCCCCCCCCCCCCCCCCCCCCCCCCCCCCCCCCCCCCCCCCCCCCCCCCCCCCCCCCCCCCCCCCCCCCCCCCCCCCCCCCCCCCCCCCCCCCCCCCGCCCCCCCCCCCCCCGCCCCCCCCTCCAAACCAACCAATAAACCCCTAACACCAAAAAAAATTTAATAAAAACCACCCCCCAAAAAAAAAACCCCCCCCACAACCCACCCCCCCCCCCCCCCC
>NZ_PNCV01000261.1:0-378 GCF_005886925.1 Pseudoalteromonas sp. S3260 | reverse complement strand
TCGCCGCCGAGAAATAAGCAGCACGCGGATTGGAGCGCGATGGAATAAACGATAGATGCGCATAAGGTCTTCACTAAGTAGTTACTAAATGATTGTCACACAGATAACTCCTAGACGCTAGCACCATGCAATTTCTCCCACTTAGGTCTAATATTTTGTAACAAAAGTTATTGTTGTGTTGAATCTATTGTAAACAACATGTATAGATACCTTATACACAATGACAACAAAGAATCATAAATCTGTATACTAACTGGGGGATACAATATGAAGTTGAAATACAGAACTCTGCAAGCAGCCGTTCGCTGCGCACTTCTTTCCACATCAACGGTAGCGCTGTTACACACCGGTAATGCACTTGCTGAAGACGAGAGCAAC
>NZ_PNCV01000260.1:0-444 GCF_005886925.1 Pseudoalteromonas sp. S3260 | reverse complement strand
AATATTTGAACTTTAATATCACTTTTGATAATATTAATTATAATGAAATTATTAAATGTGTTCGCTTATTACCAAAAGCGTATAAAATAGTTTTTCAGCTTTATGTAATCGACGGCTATTCACATCAAGAAATTGCCGGCATACTGAATATTTCAACGGGAACTTCCAAGTCAAATTTATTTAAGGCAAGAGAGCATTTAAAAAAAATCGTAGAAAAAAATATTGCATATGAATGATTTTGATGACGAGCATATAGACAAAATAAGCCAAATCGCTTTTAATAATCAGCAAGTTGATAGTTTTATACCTAATTGGAGCGATGTAGAAATACAATTAAATAGGATAAGTAAGGTAAAGAAAAGTAGTATACTTATTTGGTTTCTTTTGCCAACTTTTTTCTCATTTATCTCATTAAAATTAACCGACACTCGGAATATAATAAGA
>NZ_PNCV01000259.1:0-323 GCF_005886925.1 Pseudoalteromonas sp. S3260 | reverse complement strand
CGCACTGCTGTCAAAATGAGGCTGAGTGCACAACCCAAAGGTAAAGTTTAAATGCAGCTGATGCTCAGCCGCGATAAAGGGCGCACGCAACAACTGTTGTAATTGCGCAAAGGGGAGTTGCTCCTCGTTACTTACTACAGCGAAGAGATCTGCGCCAAGCCGCGCTACGACTTGCGTCTGTTGATGCTGCCCTTGCAAACGCTGCGCCACTGCAACTAACAGTAAATTACCAATATCGTGGCTGAGCCCTTCATTGATGTCGGCAAACCGAGCAATATCAATCAGTACTAAATAATCGTGGGCGTTGGTGTTTTCTTGTAAGC
>NZ_PNCV01000026.1:0-8864 GCF_005886925.1 Pseudoalteromonas sp. S3260 | reverse complement strand
TCTAATGTTGGCTTAACCAGAACTCAGGTTAACAGAGGAAGACAGCGTTCAGCTCGGTAACAATGATGCATCTACCTCATTACCAAACCCTGATTTACTGAATGATTTTCCAGTGTGGAGTTTTGAAGGTGAAGCACGTTACAAACTTGGTGTAACAATGCGTTTTTGATACGCTAAATGAGTAAAAATAACCTAAGCCCAGCATTGCTGGGCTTTTTTACGAGGTTAAACTTTATTGGTGATTTATGGATATAAAAAAAGTTGCAATTGTAGGTGGTGGAACAGCCGGTTGGTTAGCTGCAAACCACATTGGCAAAGAGATGCTCAATCGTAAAGGTATATCTGTTACTTTAATAGAGTCCCCAGATATACCGCCAATTGGTGTCGGTGAAGGCACAGTCCCCGATATTAGGAATACCCTAAAAAGCTTTGGTATTCGTGAAGATGAATTTATTAGGCAATGTGATGCAACGTTCAAGCAGTCAATAAAGTTTATTAACTGGATGGATAAGAAAAAACATGGAGAAGGCAACTTTTTTCATCATTTATTTGATGTGCCAAGCTCTTATGATGCCAAGCATTTAACTTCTTATTGGTTAAATAACAAAGAGAAAGTCAAAGTTATGCGCAGGGCTTATCTTCTCAGCATGTTATTTGTGAGGCAGGCTTAGCACCTAAAAATATCACTAATGCTCAATATGAAGGGGAGTTGGCTTACGCGTATCATTTTAATGCAGGCAAGTTTGCGCAACTACTTGCTTGTAATGCAAAAGAAAAATTTTCTGTAGAGCATATACACACCCATGTTACACAGGTAAAGCTTGGCGATGACGGCGCTATTGCTGCACTTATTACAGATAACAATGAAGAGCTTGAGTTTGACTTTTATATTGACTGCTCAGGCTTTGAATCTTTACTTATGAGTAAAGCGTTAAAGATTCCTTTTGTTGATGTATCTGAGAGTTTATTAATTAACAGCGCATTAGTGGTGCAAGTACCAACCAAAGCCGATGATGCTATTCCTCCTTATACACTTGCCACCGCTCATCAAGCTGGCTGGATTTGGGATATTGCGCTCACCAATAGGCGTGGAGTAGGTTTTGTTTATTCAGATAACCATATGACGGATGAACAGGCACATGAAAAACTTGACCGTTATTTAGGTGATAGTAAGCAAGATCTTACCTACAGAAAAATACCAATGCGGGTCGGTTACCGGAAAAAAGTTTTGGCATAAAAATTGTGTTGCCCTTGGCTTAGTACAAGGCTTCTTAGAACCATTAGAGGCTACGTCAATATTATTAACTGACTTTTCAGCTAAATTTTTAACGTTGCGCTTCCCATCATCAACAACGTAGCTAGAGCAATTAGATGAGCGTTTTAATCATGCTATGGGGTATGCATGGGAGCGGGTGATTGATTTTATTAAACTTCACTACTGTATATCAGACCGCACTGATTCAGCTTTTTGGATAGCAAGTAAAAACCAAGACACTATTTCCTCGTCATTAAAAGAAAAACTTAATTTGTGGAAAGAGTTTACCCCAGTCAGAGATGATTTTTTTAGTCAGTTTGAAGTGTTTTATCTAGAGAACTTCTTATTTGTACTTTATGGAATGAATTACAATACTAAGGCGTCTAACAGCCCCGATAAAGAACAGGCACACTGTTTAGCGCGTTTAAAACAAAGAGCTGAGATTGATCACTATTTAATAAATAAGCTTCCTGATCACAGAGCGCTTTTAAATAAAATTAAACAGTATGGGCTTCAGTCAATCTAACCCTTATCTTACACTTGCGAAAGAGGCTATCGACAGACGGCCTTTTTTAGCATCGGCTAAGCAGCTTTGCTCAGAGTAAATATTTGCACTGTGTAATAAGTTACCTTGGTAAATAACAAGGCGATTAAATTTAGCATCTATTTTAAATACCTGCTCAAATAAGCTAGTGGTACCCGCTAAATAGCCTTGATGTTCATCAGGGTTATTTTTAACATCGTTAACTATATCTGCCAATAGTGGTTTGTGTTGCTCTTTAAATTCAATAATGTTTTGCGGTATGTATTTATAAATACTGGTGCCACCGAGTTCCTCACCAGATAAATAATGCACAAACGCATAGTCTCTTTCATCACATGAATCGATATGGGGCACTTTTTGATCGACAATTAAATTAGCCGGTTTACATGAAACTAATGAAAGCAAACTTTTATGAAGAATAGACTCGTGGTAGTTTTTGTTTTCTATTTTAGGCAGTATTTCATTTTGAAAAAATGCATGTAAAACCCTTAAGTAGGGTTGTGGCATATTGTCGCGAATGCCAGGATAGAAAGAATTGTCTGAAAACATAGGATTAAAATAGGCTATGTTATGGGCAAAATTCATTACACTACTTGTATCAAAAGAAAATCATCAACAACGAAGGCTGATAGCTTGGTACCTGGGATCATCAATTTTTCAATTTTTAAGTTCGGGTTTACAGTTAAATTTTTCATTATTTTAGTGTCTATTTTTGCTGAGATTATCTAAGTGTGAATTTTTTATTTAGGCACAAAATCAACATACCACCGAAGACAGCGTTGTCAAAGAGCGCTTTTTGAGCTATTTAAGCGTGCGAATTTCACCTTTGGTTATGTTTACTCGTTATTTGTTGAAATAATCAGCGATAATGTTTTTGTTAATTAATAACGTACAAAATGACACAAAATTTTCACTTCCTTTTTGTCACCAAAACCATTAGCCTTAGGCCACTAACAGTAATAAATCAAATTAATAAATAACGGAGCAGTAACATGGCGGAGCAACAAGTACAGCCTTTACACAACGAAAAACATGCCAAGACTAAAATTAAAAATGGCATCAATATCGAATTTATGAAAACACAACACTTAGTGCCAGTTGTAGCACACGAGTTTGCGCGTATCGCCAATGAGTTTCCAATGTCTTTTGTTAAAAATAACGAAACAGGCACTTTTCAAGCGGTTGCTATGTTTGGCCTAGAGCCAGGTGAAAACTTATTTGTTGATGGCGATAAATGGACAGCTGCGTTTGCACCTATGGCAACGACTCGTTACCCATTAGGTTTAGTAAAGCACCCTGAGCAAGATCAATTTGGTATTGTAATTGACGAAGCGAGTTCATTAGTTGGTGAAGAAGAGGGTAATGCATTATTCGAAAACGGTGAAGAAACTGATTACCTTAAGCGTCGTAAAGAAGCGTTAGTATCGTTCATTGAGTTTTCACAAGTCACTGATGCGTTTACTAAATTCCTTGCTGATAAAGAATTACTAGTAGCACAAACGCTAACGGTTGATATTAAAGGCGAGAAAAAAGACATCAACGGTATTTACCTTATCGATGAGAAAAAACTAAATGAGCTAAGCGATGCAGACTTTCTAGAGCTTCGTAAACGCGGTTATTTAGCACCTATCTATTCTTTCTTAACGTCTACTCACCAAGTAGCACGTTTAGCACGTTTAAAAGCGCAACAAGCGTAATTTTTAAACAGAATTTAAAAAGCGCCTCAGGGCGCTTTTTTTATGCCATTAAACTCAGTTCACTTGAAAAACCTCACGTAACCATTCACATTAGTTTTAATCTTAACTAACGAAAGAACGCACAATGAAAAAATCACTATTACTAGGACTGCTTTGCGGTAGTTTAATGAGTGTGAGCTCATCTGCATTGAGTGCGAGCACGACGTTTGCCATTGCGATTCATGGCGGGGCAGGCACCATTGATAAAAGTAAATTTACACCTGCTCAAGAGCAAGCTTACCGCGATAAATTAGCTCAAGCTGTTGAGGCTGGGTATAAGGTACTTGAACAAGGCGGAGAAAGCCTTGATGCAGTCACAGCAGCCATTGAAGTGTTAGAGCAATCGCCTTATTTTAACGCCGGACGCGGCGCGGTATACACCTATGATGGTAGCCATGAGTTAGATGCCTCTATTATGGATGGTCGTAACCGCCAAGCTGGAGCAGTTTCGGGCATTAAGCACATAGAAAGTCCAATTAAACTTGCCCGTTTAGTGATGGAAAAATCGGTGCATGTGATGTTAAGTGGCCAAGGTGCAGAAGAGTTTGCTAAAGAGCAAGGCGTTAGCTTAGTAGAGAATAATATATTTGATACAAAGCATCGCTATGAAGCTTTATTAAAAGCAAAGGAAAAACTAGAGGCGAGCAAAAGCACCAATAAAGATTATCAAGCAGCGCACAAGGCGTTACCCGCTAATTATAAAATGGGGACTGTGGGTGCGGTGGCACTGGATAAACAAGGCAATTTAGCCGCGGGTACGTCAACTGGCGGAATGACCGCAAAACGTTTTGGTCGTATTGGTGATGCACCAGTTATTGGCGCGGGTACTTTTGCAGAAAACGCCTCGTGTGCAGTATCGGCAACCGGCCATGGCGAATATTTTATTCGTTATAATGTGGCAAGCGATATTTGCGCACGAGTAAAATATCAAGGTAAAACCATTGCCCAAGCTGGGAATGAAGTAATAAATGGGGTGCTTAAACCGATTGGCGGCACAGGCGGTGTTATTATTGTTGATACAAAAGGGAATATTAGCCTGCCGTTTAACACCACAGGCATGTACCGTGCGAGTAAATCGAATACGCAAGCGACTTATGTAGGTATTTTTAGCGACGAATAAGCGTTTTTCTTTAGTGGCTGGAGGTTTATATAATAATCTGCTGATTGTTATGTCCTTTACAGGATTAACCCCAGCTATTTAATTTGCTACAATCGGGGCTCTTTGACTAATTTTTATAAGGTATGCAGGTGGTAAACCTAGGTCAGTTGTTTGGCGAGCTAAAAACGTGCTTAAAAAAAGATCAATTCAGTTTTAAAAAGCGCCTTCATGGCGTAAAAAAAATTACCGACGAGGCAAAACTTACCAGTGCGCTTGAAAAAATTACGGCTGATATCAGTCGCAGTCAATCGCTTCGCGAGCAGCGTTTAGCTGGGCTACCTAACGTTACTTATCCTGAGCAATTACCGGTCAGTCAAAAAAAAGACACCATTAAAGAGGCCATTGCTAATAATCAAGTGGTGATCATTGCTGGTGAAACCGGCTCAGGTAAAACCACACAAATTCCTAAAATGTGTTTAGAGTTAGGACGTGGGGTTGATGGGTATATAGGCCATACTCAACCTAGACGTTTAGCTGCACGTAGCGTTGCCAATCGTATTGCAGAAGAAATGCAATGCGAGCTTGGTCAGCAAGTGGGTTTTAAAATTCGCTTTAGCGATCAGGTTTCTAATAACAGTTATATAAAACTGATGACCGACGGTATTTTATTAGCTGAAATACAACAAGACCGTTTTTTGAATCAATACGACACCATTATTATTGATGAGGCGCATGAGCGCAGTTTAAACATTGATTTTATTTTAGGTTACCTTAAAAATTTACTTCCTAAACGTCCTGACTTAAAAGTTATTATTACCTCAGCGACCATTGATCCAGAACGTTTTTCTAAGCACTTTGATGATGCGCCAATTATTGAAGTATCAGGCCGGACATTCCCTGTGGATGTACGCTATAACCCCATCAGTGATATCCAAAAAGAAGACATGGAAGCCGAAGGCGACCAGTTACAGGGGATTTTTGATGCGGTCGATGAACTTTGCGCTGAAGGCCCCGGTGATATTCTGATCTTTTTAAACGGTGAGCGAGAAATACGCGATACCGCCGATGCGCTAAGTAAGCGCAATTTAAAACACACCGATATATTACCTTTGTATTCAAGGCTATCGAACGCTGAGCAAAATCGTATTTTTGCGCCGCATTCGCGCCGCCACATTATTCTCTCAACCAACGTGGCTGAAACATCGCTAACGGTGCCAGGTATTCGTTATGTTATTGACCCGGGTACGGCGCGTATTAGTCGTTACAGTTACCGTACAAAGGTTCAACGTTTACCCATAGAGCCTATTTCGCAAGCCAGTGCTAATCAGAGAATGGGGCGTTGTGGACGTGTTGAAGCGGGTATTTGTATTCGCTTGTATTCAGAGGACGATTTTTTATCACGTCCTGAATTTACCGACCCTGAAATATTGCGTACTAACTTAGCATCAGTTATTTTGCAAATGTTAGCCCTTGGGCTGGGTGATATGGCGCAATTTCCTTTTGTGCAAGCTCCAGATAGCCGAAATATTAATGATGGTTTAACATTGCTTGAAGAGTTAGAAGCGGTAAAAGCGGCTAAGCGTCATCAAAAAACCAGCCTAACACAATCTGGGCGAGAGCTAAGTCGTTTGCCAGTGGATCCGCGTTTAGCAAAAATGGTGCTGACTGCGCATAAGCTTGGTGCATTGCGTGAGGTGATTATTATTGTTGCTGCGCTCTCAATTCAAGACCCACGAGAACGACCACAAGAAAAACGCCAGGCAGCGAATGAAAAACACGGTCGCTTTGACGATCCAGACTCTGACTTTATCGCCTTTTTAAACTTGTGGAATTACCTCGAAGAGCAGCAAAGTGAGCTGACCAATAGCCAGTTTAGAAAGCTATGTCAAAAAGACTTTTTAGCGTATATGCGTATTCGTGAATGGCAAGACATCGTGTATCAAATCAGCACTGTGTGCAATGAAATGAAAATGAAAGCCACCACTAATGTTGCAGACAGCGAGCTTATTCACAAAGCACTGTTAAGTGGCATGCTCAGTCATATCGGTTTTAAAGACGAAAAGCAGCTGTATAAAGGCGCACGTAATAGCCAATTTCATATTTTTCCAGGATCAGGCTTGTTTAAAAAGAGCCCCAAGTGGATGATGTCGGCTGAATTGGTAGAAACCAGTAAACTCTATGCCCGTATTAATGCCAAAATAGATGTGAACTGGGTAGAACCGTTTGCTCAGCATTTAGTAAAACGCAGCTACACAGAGCCTCATTGGGAGAAAAAGCCCGGTGCAGTGATTGCCTTTGAGCAACAAACTTTGTATGGCTTATTAATTGTTAATAAACGCCGCTGTGTGTACAGCAATATTGACCCTAAAGTAAGCCGAGAGTTATTTATTCGCACAGCGCTGGTTGAACAAGAGCTTGGATTAAATGAAGCATTTTTAGCGTATAACCGCGAATTAATTGAAGATATTCAAGTGCTCGAGAACAAATCTCGTAGGCGCGATATTTTAGTTGATGAGCAAACCTTGTTTGAGTTTTACGAGAAGAAAATACCCAGCGATATTAACAATCGTGCTGCGTTTATTAAGTGGTATAAAACACAAAAACAGCAAGACAAACGCTATCTGCACATGACGCGTGAAGAGCTCATGCAGCATGGTGCAAGTAGCATTACCGAATTTGACTATCCAGATACATGGCAACAAGATAACTTAATGTTGCCGCTTACTTATCATTTTGATCCAGGCCAAGCAGTTGATGGTGTTGCCGTGCAGATACCGGTTGCGCTATTAAACCAAGTTCAAGAAAGTGGTTTTGATTGGCATATACCGGCATTTCGTCATGAGCTAATTTGTGGGTTAATTAAGTCATTGCCAAAGTCACTTCGCCGTAACTTTGTCCCTGCGCCTAATTATGCTGATGCGGTGTTAGCGGCTATAGAGCCATTACAAGGCTCGTTAATCGACTCGCTAAGCAATCGATTACTACGTATGACCGGCGTCCGTGTAGACCCTGAGGTGTGGGATTTAACTGCGCTTGCTCCGCATTTAAGGCTACAATTTGAAGTGCGCGATGAACACGACAAGCTACTGGCACGTGGACTCGATTTAGCTAAACTTAAAGCGCAGCTACAAGGCAAGGTCACCGACACCTTATCTAAAGTCGCCGACAAAGGCATAGAAAAAACCGATTTAACGCAGTGGGATTTTGGAGAGTTACCAACATCCTATGTGAAAAAGCAAGGTCAGTACGAAATTAAAGCGTACCCTGCGCTGGTGGATAAAAAATCAACGGCGGCAGTGGAGTTATTCGATAACGAAATTAAAGCGCAATTAGCGCACCAGCAGGGGTTGCGTCGTTTAGTGTTATTAAACGTGCCATCACCCATTAAATACCTGCAGCAAAATTTACCAAACAAGGCTAAGCTAGGGTTGTACTTTAATCCTTTTGGTAAAATTGCCGATTTAATAGATGACTGCATTGCATCGGGTGTTGATAGCCTATTAGTTAAATATGGTGATATTCGTACAAGTGATGCATTTGAAACGGTTAAAGAGCATATTCGCGGCGAATTAGGCGACACCGTAGTAGCAATTGCAACCCAAGTAGAGCAAGTACTGAGTATTGCTCATGCGCTGCATAAAAAAATGAAAGGGCGAGTAGATTTAACCATGATCACTGCCCATGGCGATATTAAATCTCAGTTAGAATCGCTTATTTTTAAAGGTTTTGTGAGCCAGCATGGGGCGGATAAGCTCGGCGATTTAATTCGTTACTTAAAAGCGATTCAAAAACGACTAGAAAAGCTACCCGTTGACCCAAATCGTGATAGATTATGTGTGCTAGAGCTTGAAAAAGTGGCGCAAGAATATAAAAAACTGACGAATAAAACCCCTAAAGGAATGCCATTGCCTGATGATGTTGAGGCTATTTTTTGGATGCAGCAAGAATTACGCGTATCCTTATTTGCGCAAACCTTAGGTACACCTTATCCAATTTCAGCAAAACGTGTGTTAAATGCGATAAAAGAAATTGAATAATCCCATTATTCGCTATTAAGCTAGGGTCTGTTGACCTTTTTGGATTAAAATTCGTTCAAACTAAGGGCGGTTTAATCGCGGCGCGAGGTTTGTAACCTAGTGGGCTAAGTAAAAACCGAGTAAAGCTTCCGCGTCCTGCTCACGCCCCTTACCTACATCCATGTAGGCAACAAAGAGTAAATCGCCCCTAGGC
>NZ_PNCV01000258.1:0-292 GCF_005886925.1 Pseudoalteromonas sp. S3260 | reverse complement strand
CCTGAGGCCTTGCGCCTCCTGAAGGGCCCTTGAAGACTACAAGGTTGATAGGCTGGGTGTGGAAGCACAGCAATGTGTTGAGCTAACCAGTACTAATTGCCCGTGAGGCTTGACCATATAACACCAAGGGGTTTGCGCAGGCAAACCGCCGGGATTGCGACAGGATCGAGACATATCGGTCAGCATGATTCATATTGCGAGTCGCGAGGCCACAAGCCTCGAGACTCAGGCATCGCAAGATGCCACCGTTTCGCCTGACGACCATAGCGAGCGTGAACCACCCGATCCCATG
>NZ_PNCV01000257.1:0-286 GCF_005886925.1 Pseudoalteromonas sp. S3260 | reverse complement strand
GCGCAGGGATTGTGCCGGGCGCAAAAGGCAGGCAGCCTGATGTTTTCACGAGGGCAGATCATTGATCTGTCCTCGTGAGCATGTGGCTGGTGCCAATGGCCCCGCTTCTCAAGGAACCAAGGAAGTCGCTCGTGACCAAGATCATCGCGCTGACCAACCAGAAGGGTGGCGTCGGCAAGACCACCACTGCCGTCAATCTGGCGGCGTCGCTGGCGGCACTCGATCGCCGCGTTCTGCTGATCGATCTCGACCCGCAGGGCCATGCCACCATGGGCAGCGGCATCGA
>NZ_PNCV01000256.1:0-320 GCF_005886925.1 Pseudoalteromonas sp. S3260 | reverse complement strand
AACAATTAGGTATAACCCCCTTCTTCAATAAAAAACAACCAACTCCTTTAGATGAAGCACAGAACCTGATGTGGTACTTGGAAAACATATTGTATCATTCTATTGGCAATATTTATAATTTTATTCAACGGGATATTTTTGAAGGAAATGAAGAAACAGAAAATCCTTTTATCGAATTAGGCTTTTGGCCCGGAGGTGATAGAGATGGTAACCCTTTTGTAGATGCAGCCACCACTATTAAAGTAGCTGAAGCATTACGGAGCGCTATCATCGTTTGTTATTACAGAGATATTCGCAAACTCAAGCGTAGGCTTACTTTT
>NZ_PNCV01000255.1:0-274 GCF_005886925.1 Pseudoalteromonas sp. S3260 | reverse complement strand
GGTTTTGCTGTTGCAGCAGTACTATCAGTTTCTGCCGGTGCTGCGCTTAACGCTCATGCAAACACAGAAGTACTTGACCAGATCCTTGACCAAGTTAAAAAAGAGCGTATCTCTGAAGGCAAACTAAACAAACAGCGTGAACAAGAGTTCTTGTCTGCACGCGCTGATAAGCAAGCGTTGCTTAACCAAGCAAAACGTGAACTTGCAGCAGAAAAAGCACGTGGCGAGCGTCTACAAAAAGAGTATGCTCAAAACGAAGTAACCCTAGCGGAAA
>NZ_PNCV01000254.1:0-372 GCF_005886925.1 Pseudoalteromonas sp. S3260 | reverse complement strand
CGTCTTGGCCGATAACGCGCTGGTGCAGCTCGTCTTCCATCTGCAGCAACTTCTCACGCTCGCCTTGAAGCATTTTCGCCACTGGAATACCAGTCCAGCGTGAGAGGATCTCGGCAATCTCGTCTTCACCCACTTTATTACGCAGCAAATTCATATCTTGCATTTCAACTTGCGAGGCAAGGTCTAATTTGCGCTCCAGCTCGGGAATTCGGCCGTACTGAAGTTCCGACATTCGCTGCAGATCACTGGCTCGACGTGCCACCTCTAAGTCCAAACGCGCTTGCTCCAGCTCCGCTTTAATCACTTGAGTGCCTTGCAGCGAGGCCTTTTCCGCGTTCCATACTTCGTCCAACTCAGCATATTCACTTTCCA
>NZ_PNCV01000253.1:0-269 GCF_005886925.1 Pseudoalteromonas sp. S3260 | reverse complement strand
GATCGAGACCCTCGGGCGTGTGGAGATTCATACTCATGAACATAAAAATGGCATGATGCAAATGCGTAAGCTTGAAGAGTTACAGGTTCCTGCGCACCAAACCCTGGTATTTCAACCCGGTGGACTACACTTAATGCTATTTGCGCCAACTCAGAAACTGGTAGCCGGTGAGCAACTGAAAATGACCCTGTATTTTGCCGATGGCGACCGTGTGTTCACACAGGCACGCATCTATAACTTGCTTGAACAGTCGCAAGACAATAACAGCG
>NZ_PNCV01000252.1:0-313 GCF_005886925.1 Pseudoalteromonas sp. S3260 | reverse complement strand
TGCCTGGGGCGCAACTAAACTGACCGAGCACTTTGCAGCCAGTGTGATGTTTGTAGGTGTGACCAACCAGCTGTCTAAGTTTGGTACGACCGATATTTCAAACGAAATGTTCCTGGTACATGCCCGCTCTTACCCATGGCAGAAATGGCAGTGGTATCTTGAGCGCAGCCCAATTTACTGGGCTGGCCAGTCGAAAACCCCACTGTTGATCATGCATGGTAAAGACGATCCGCGCGTTCACCCAGCTCAGTCTATGGAACTGTACCGCTATATGAAGGTACAAGACAAAGACGTACGTCTAGTTTACTACCCG
>NZ_PNCV01000251.1:0-259 GCF_005886925.1 Pseudoalteromonas sp. S3260 | reverse complement strand
TACCGAGTATGGCAATCACCCACATCCAGAACACGGCACCACTGCCGCCCAAAGAAATAGCAACTGCCACCCCGGCAAGGTTGCCAGTGCCCACACGAGCGCTTAGGCCGGTACACAGCGCTTGAAATGAGCTTATTTGGTTTTTATCCGCCTGAGCACTGGTTCTTAATAGCGCAAACATATGGGTAAAGTGAGTGAGCTGAATCCCTCTGAGCGAAATCGAAAACCACACACCAGCAAAGAGCAGTAAATAAATAAG
>NZ_PNCV01000250.1:0-338 GCF_005886925.1 Pseudoalteromonas sp. S3260 | reverse complement strand
TTGCGCACCTAAAGGCCTCAAGCGCTATTCCATTTCTGTATCGCCCCGGCGTAAAAGTCGAAGGTCATGGCATGATGGATGGTGGCGTTGCCGACCCCCTGCCGGTGCGGTGGGCTCATGAAAAAGGCGCGAAAACCATTTGGGTGATCCGCACAGTTGAAGCTCATGATGATGGCAAGATGCCGGTGTTGGAGAGGCTTAAACCTATTATGAGGCGTATCAACCAATCGCCACGGATGTTTGAAATTTATCATCACTATCAACAGCGCTACGCCGAGGCTGTTGAGTTTATGAGGTCACCACCTGAAGGTGTTAACGTGGTTCAAATCGCCCCAACT
>NZ_PNCV01000025.1:0-550 GCF_005886925.1 Pseudoalteromonas sp. S3260 | reverse complement strand
CAGTTGATTATTTAACCTGAGATCTGGTTAAGCCAACATTAGATTATTACTCTCTAAAATTTCAAGTTCTTGCGATGTTAAATCTAATGACGGCTTTTCCTCTTTTAGGCAATAGGCAATTAATCCACCAAGTAAATTTAGCATAAAGCCATGCATACTGCGGTGTCTAGAGTGTTCAATGTAAGAAATGTTTTTCAATTGATCATTCACCGTTTCGATTATAAATCGTTTTTTCAATAAAGCCCTGTCCCACAATGAAATAAATTTTTTCTTCATATTCTTTCGAACCGTCGTGATTAACTCGACACCTTTTTCTAGTAACTCACCAGAGAGCGCTTTGCTGATATAACCTTTGTCGCCATAGAGTTTTCCGAAGATAGAGTCCGCCATATCAGAAACAGGCTCTCGATCATCCACATTGCCCGTTGTGAGCTTTAGCGCCACAATCTCACCTAAATGATTAATTATTAAATGTAGTTTGAATCCATATGACCAACCCATAGTGCCTTTTCCATGATGAGCAACGCCTTCAAACACTTTATTTCTTTTA
>NZ_PNCV01000249.1:0-346 GCF_005886925.1 Pseudoalteromonas sp. S3260 | reverse complement strand
ATGCAAGGTATCCCCGGATTGGCCTCAACATCGCTGTAGAGCACCGTATTAACCCCTTGCTGATGTAGTGCAGCAATAATGGGTTGCTGCAAATCCAAAGCAACGATGCCCGGGTCGCTGACCACTAACAAGGTGCGCAGATTTTGCTTTTTAACCTCACAAAGCCATTGCGACAACGCTTGCTGCCCGGCATAAACATGCGGCGTGCGAATGGGCAAAAGCGCCGCTGCGAGGCGAAGACCGAAATGATAAAGCCGATATAACCTATGTGTGAACGTCACTTCGCCTCCAAGAAGATATTGTTGTGCAGATACAGGGCGCGCACCCTTGCTTACCCATAGCAGTA
>NZ_PNCV01000248.1:0-216 GCF_005886925.1 Pseudoalteromonas sp. S3260 | reverse complement strand
AAGAAAACAGCAAAGGACAAATTATTTGAAGAGAAGAAGAAGGATTAGAGGAAAGGGAATAGGGTATAGGCTTCTTCTATAACCTATACCCTATAACCTATTATCTATAACCTATATTTGCTGCATAATCTAGCGATATGCAGTTTGGGATCATAGGAAGCGGGAGTTGGGCTACCGCATTAGCAAAAATTTTAACTGATAATGGAAATTCCATTT
>NZ_PNCV01000247.1:0-353 GCF_005886925.1 Pseudoalteromonas sp. S3260 | reverse complement strand
GGTTCTCTTTACTAGGTGGCGCTGGCTCAAACAACGCGTTGGGCATTATGGTGCTCAAAGACTGGGAGCAGCGAACGGCACCAGATATGGGCTTAAAACAGATTATTACCCGTATCCAAGGGCAGTTATGGGCCATGCCTGATGCCCAGATTATGGTCTTTAATGCACCGCCTATCCCAGGGTTGGGGAATAGCTCGGGGTTTGAGTATCGATTATTAGACTCCGAAGGTAGAGACCCAGCCGAGCTAGCACAAGTTATGAATGGTTTGATATACGATGCCAACCAACGCCCTGAACTGCAAAATGTATTTAGTACATTCCGCGCCAATGTGCCGCAATACTTTTTAGAGGTC
>NZ_PNCV01000246.1:0-252 GCF_005886925.1 Pseudoalteromonas sp. S3260 | reverse complement strand
TGCCATTCTATAAGGTTAAAGGAGTGAGGTTTAAGGTATAAGGTCAGGGGATGAAGGTCTTACCCCTTATAGCTTATAGCTTACCCCTTATCCCTATTCTTTCAAAAGTATTTATTATTTACTTTACTTTTTGAATTCGTAATTTTACCCGTTTAATATTAGATTGATTTAACAATTCAGCAACAGCATGAACGAAAAAAAAAGAAAAATAATAAATTAGATCGGAAGAGCTCTTGTAGGTAAATATTGTTA
>NZ_PNCV01000245.1:0-223 GCF_005886925.1 Pseudoalteromonas sp. S3260 | reverse complement strand
GACATGAATCAGCGCGGCACGCAGCAAAAAGGCCAGCCCTCAGGGGCTGGCCTTTTTCGTTCTGACTTGTCATGTTTAGCATGTACTGAATCAACGACAGGCAGGGCTTCTCATGTGGCAACGCGACACTCTCACCCTATCCGCCCGCAAGCGCGGTTTTCACCTCATCAGTGACGAGGTGGAACAGGCATTGGCCAAAATGCCGCCGGTCAGTGTCGGCCTG
>NZ_PNCV01000244.1:0-427 GCF_005886925.1 Pseudoalteromonas sp. S3260 | reverse complement strand
TACAAATAAAGTTGTCAGTATCGACAGAGCTATAAATATCACCATTAGCCGCCGCTGTTGATAATGAATACTGAGCGCAAAGCGCAAAGACGCCAGCAGCATCAGGATGGCGCCGCTGTACTGAGTTAATAAAACATAATGGCCACTGGTCAGAGCCGTAGATAGCACCAGGCATATTAGGACACTGCGCCTTTGTGGTAATTGAAACGATACTAAATCGCAGACAATAGCGATAGCAACCAGCAGCTGAGATAACCAAAACCAATCCATACTCCCTCCACTGCCGGAGTATGCCGAGTATAGGCTGGGGCCGCCTTAACCTTTGTTAATTCAATCCTAAACGAGCGCGTATCCGCGACAGACTCACGGCACTAATCCCTAAATATTTGGCCACTTGTGTAAGCGATAATTGCGCCAACCAGTGTGG
>NZ_PNCV01000243.1:0-235 GCF_005886925.1 Pseudoalteromonas sp. S3260 | reverse complement strand
AGTCTCTCGCTCCAGCCTTAACTGGCATACTTAATATTGTGCTGTTGGGTGTGTACTTACCGCTACTGGCCTGGTTGGGCATCGCCATCACTTCGGTGGGGGTTATCCTCGCGGTATTACCTCAACGCCACTTGCCCCCAGTTGATAAGAAGTTTTACTTTCAAGGCGTGGCTTTCGCATTACTTGCGGCTTTGTGCCAAGCCAGTGGCATGGTGATGTCAAAAGGAGCTATGAA
>NZ_PNCV01000242.1:0-217 GCF_005886925.1 Pseudoalteromonas sp. S3260 | reverse complement strand
CCCCCACCCCCCCCCCACCCCACCCCCCCCCCCCCCAACCCCCCCCCGCCCCCCCCCCCCCCCCCCCCCTCCCCCCCACGCCCCACCCACCCCACCCCCCCCCCCCCCCCCCCCCCCCCCCCCCCACCCTCCCCAGCCCCACGCCCCCCGCCACCCCAACCCCAGCACCCCCCCCCCGCCCTCCGCGCCCCCCTCACCCCCACCCCCCCCCCGCCCC
>NZ_PNCV01000241.1:0-246 GCF_005886925.1 Pseudoalteromonas sp. S3260 | reverse complement strand
GCTATTACCATATTCGCTTTTGTAGTAGGTATTTTTGGCTCTATGAATGAAATATGGCAAGAAAATAAACATATTAAATTAGCATTAAATAGATTAGGACAGGCCTCAGTGGTTTTCTTTGTTTTAATTGTCGTCGTTGTGAGTGCCAATTATGTGGCCTGGCCTATCAGAGCAACGCATAGTGGTTATCAGTCATGTCCGGATTTCACCTTGTTGCATAATGAATCATTTGCCACCGCTTGGGTG
>NZ_PNCV01000240.1:0-404 GCF_005886925.1 Pseudoalteromonas sp. S3260 | reverse complement strand
TGCTTCCATTGCTCCGCATTCCCTGCTGCGCCTGCCCACGCTGCTGGCCACCGGGCTGCTGCTGGCCGTCACCGCCCTGAGTGCGCCGCTGGCTGTCGCCGAGAGCGAGGCCCCCAAGCCGCAGATCACCAGCCGTCAGCAGGATGACCGCCAGCTGCGCGAATACCGCGTCAATGGCCATCTGTATGCCATCGAGATCATCCCCAAGGGCGGCGCGCCCTTCTTCCTGCTCGACAGTGACGGCAACGGCAACTTCATCAAGTCCAGCGTCACCAGTGCCAGCCAGCTCAAGGTACCCGGCTGGGCACTGAAAAAGTGATAAGCTCGGCATCTGGTTCACGCGACAGCTGAACCAGCAGCGACAGGCGTCACGCCCGCGGCACATCTCTTGCCCCCGGGCGTGG
>NZ_PNCV01000024.1:0-35768 GCF_005886925.1 Pseudoalteromonas sp. S3260 | reverse complement strand
ACCTCGAACCTCGAACCTCAAACCTCAAACTCGAACCTAGAACCTCGTAAAACGCTGTTGCAAACATGTATTAAAGATTTACAATACAATAAACAACACCGCTAAACTGTTTAATAACACTATCAGGAGTTAATATGGATTCAATACTCAATTGGCTGAATGAAAATTCAGGCTTAATCTTACACTACGGTATTCAAGCAGTCATAGCGCTTGTTATATTTTTACTGGGTGGACGAATTGCCAAATTTTGTGCAAAGTTAACCGAAAAAGCATTCGACAAGAAAAAAGTAGATAAAGCGGTTTCATCGTTTGTCTCTAGTATTGTATATGCCATTGTATTTGCAGCCACTATTTTAATGGCGCTGTCACAAATTGGCATCGAAACCACATCATTCATTGCTATTTTAGGTGCGGCAGGTTTAGCCGTTGGCTTAGCACTGCAAGGGTCGTTATCTAACTTTGCGTCAGGCGTATTAATTATTCTACTTCGCCCATTTAAATCAGGTGACTACGTTGAAGCTGGCGGTAAAGCCGGTACGATTAAAAAAATCGAAATATTTTCAACAGAAATGCGCACACCCGATAACAAAGTTATTGTAATGCCTAATTCAAAAATCATGTCAGATGCGATCATTAACTACTCGCGCGAATCAACACGCCGCGTTGACCTTGTGATTGGTGTTGGCTACGACGCCGACTTACGAAAAGCAAAAGAAGTACTTAAATCAGTACTAGATAACGAATCGCGTATTTTAAAAGATCCTGCATACAATGTATCAGTTTCTGAACTTGCTGATTCAAGCGTTAACTTTATTGTACGCCCTTGGGTTAACTCAGAAGATTACTGGCCAACATACTGGTCGTTAATGGAAAACATTAAAATAGCGTTAGACGACGCAGACATTACCATTCCATTCCCACAAATGGATGTTCATTTACATAAGCAAGACTAATTTTTAAAATATTTATTTTATTAAGGCAGCGATCATATGAGATTGGTTAGCATGTGCGCTGCTTTTTTTAATAGGTATAAATACATTTTTTACAGGGTTATTTTTTAATGAAACTTAAGCTTTTATCAATTTTAGTAGCAGCCTCAGCTACAACCAATGCATTTGCAGCAGAAGAAGAACAAAAAACCTGGGAAGTTACCAGTGAAGTAGGCGCTATTATTACCAGCGGTAATACCGAAACAACCACCCTAAAAGGCGGTATTAAAGTATTACATAACTTAGAAAATTGGAACAACGAGTATAAGTTAGACGGCATCTACAAAGAAGATGAAGTAGAAAACGACGACGGTACAAAAGAAAAACAGCGTACTAACGAAAAGTACTCTATTTCAGCGCAGGGTAATTACAAATTAAACGAAAAGCACGCCCACTTATTTATTTATGGGTCACACGTTTCTGATTACTTTGGTGCCTACAGAAGTGAATCGGTTGTTTCAGCGGGTTATGGTTTACGTTTATTAAACGAGTCAAACATGAAACTAAACGCTGAAATTGGTCCAGGTTATAAATATTTTAAATACCCAGATGTAAGCGAAGAGGTTGATGAAAACGGCAACTCACTAGCGGGTGAATACGAAGGCGAAGTAATTGCCTTAGGTAAAGTAGATTTTAGCTGGAAAATTTCAGACAACGCACGTTTTACCCAGTTAGTATCGGTAGAATATGGTGATACTAACACCAAAACGCGCTCAGAAACTGCGCTACTTACTAAAATTAATGGCTCACTACAAATGAAAGTAGCCTACAATATCACTAATAACTCAGATGTTGCTGACGATAAAGAAGCAACTGATACAGAGACCTCATTAACATTGGTGTATAGCTTTTAACCAATAGCGGTTTTAATAACAATTATGTAATAAAAGAGGCGGTTGCCTCTTTTTTAATTACGCGACAATGGTGTATGATACGCGCATTATCGACTGTAGAACTAGGGAAATACCTACTCGTGAACTTTTTTAAATACTTTATTAGTGCGCTGATAATTATCAGCAGCTTCAACGCATTGGCTTTTACCCCAAGTGCATCGCAAATAGAGCAATTTAAAAATCACTAAGGTATCGGCTTTATAGGGCGCTTTAGGTGCGGGTAGTAAAGGCGTATAGGGCGCCCCTAAATCACCAGAAAAAACCACTCTATGATTATTATTAGCTTTGTGGGAGGTGTGCCTATGTTTATTTCAACATAGGCGGAGCCTAAAATGTGCACTGCTCGTTGTAGACGCGCCTTAGCAGAATGTTCGCCTTTGCAAGGCAGCGTAAACCAGGTATTAAAGTTAACCGCAATAATCTGCTTATTTAGCAAGCTTAGGCAGGCATTTATAATTTTTATATCAGGAGTAACACCTACCTTTAACGCATCTTCAATCACTAGTGGCAGCAAGCTAGCCGAGGCTGGCGTAGTATAAATGGGCCCCTTAAACCGGCTGCTAATAAATGAGGAATTCGCCCCACGTGATCAATGTGGCAATGAGTAACAATAAGCGCGGTAATGTGCGCAATATCAAACTCTATTGATAAATCATCTTTTGCGTCTTCCCCCTGAAAAAGCCCGCAATCTATCAGCACGCTGGTTTTACTATTAATAACTAATTCATGGCACGAGCCTGTCACGCCATTTACCGCTCCATGGTGAAGTATTTTCATAGGGTATCTATATTTAGTTTTTTAAGGATAAAGTTAAAAGTAGGGTAAAACAGCGCTTTAAGCAAAGTTTAGTTATGTTGTAGCAGCGGCTTGATGCTGCGTAAAAAGTTAATAAGGCCAAACGCGAGGTAAACTCGCTGCTACTAGGTTAGTGTATATTTTTCCGTGTTTAGCTTGTTGGCGTAATGGGCGAAGGCTACAATAGCTGCTGCGCGGCTTTATGCCACATAGCTTATGCTAGCACTAATATTCAAAGAACGATTTAAGTTTTAATTTTAGCGATTTAACGCGCAATTGTTACAGCAAATCTCACTATTACAATTAACAAGGTTAGTAAATATTTACAATAAACACCTATTTACTTAATGCGCTTAAATTGTTTATAATTACGCGTTATTAAATTTAACGTTGTGTTTTTTTGTAATTATATTTGTAGTAAGGATTGCTATGGAAAGTTGGTATTTAATTACGTGTAAGCCTCGCCAAGAAGAACGAGCAGCCACCAACTTACTAAACCAAGGGATTGAAGTGTTTTACCCCAAGTTAACCACCGAAAAACTGGTTAAAGGTCGTCGTACTGTTAAACAGTCAGCTCTATTCCCTAACTACCTATTTGTTTGTCTTGAGTCACAAAACGGTAACTTTTCTGCTGTAAAAAATACGCGCGGAATTAGCGGCTTTGTATCTTATGGGGCAAATTATCAAATTGTACCTACAGCTTTAATTGAACAATTACAAAGTAAATGTTCACAAACCGTTGAGTCAACAATGCCAAAAGCGGGTGATGTAGTTAGCGTAAATAACAGTTCATTTAATAATATCAAAGCAATTTACAAAGAGCCTGACGGTGATATGCGCAGTATTTTGCTAATTAATCTACTTAATAAACAAGTAGAAATGAGCGTAGATAACAAAGATATAGAGTGTTAGGTTGAAGGTTAAAGGCGAAAGGTTACGAGCGACGGGCTGCGAGGCGCGGGTAAGTAAAAATATTTTGTAGGCGGGGCTTTACGCCGCGCACATGTAGCTAGAAATAAATCAGTACGTAGGAACTGCAACCTAGGGGCGGAAGCGTGCCCGAAGGGCTAGACAAGCAAATAGTTTTGCTTTCAAGCTGGAGCGAGAGGAGCTCTGCGACGAACTGGAACGTGAAGCGTGCCCGAAGGGCTAGACAAGTAAATAGTTTTGCTTTCAAGCTGGAGCGAGAGGAGCTCTGCGATGAACTGGAACGTGAAGCGTGCCCGAAGGGCTAGACAAGCTTGTAGACGCACAGCTTGCTGGCGTAATAAAAGCAACGCTTTTACATTTTGATGCCGCAACAAAATTAATATGGCCAAACGCGAGGTTAGCGAAAATTTCTACTCTTTAACCTTTTAACTTTAACCTTATCACTTACATGGCTTTTAAATTTGGCCTTAAAATTAATACGCATAAAATGATTCGCGCTTGCGCGTTATCGCCCCTCATGCTTTAATTACACCGCTAAAAAAATAAGTACTCACCAAGGTTGGTGAGAAAGTGCAATATTTAAAATAATTTGGGATTATACAATGGCGTTAAGCTGTAAATCACTCGTAACTTCTCTCATAATGCTAGCAATATCGGGATGTACAATAGTACCCGGTAGCCATTTTGAAGGCATAGACTCAGGCGAACAAACATATAACCTTGAGCAAGATCTCGAAAAAGTAAATATTCAAATTATTGATTCCTTTTTAGTCCAACAGCAAAAGCAATCTCGCAGTGCGGCTAAACCAATATCAAGTAGCGCTGGTGTTAACACTAGCGATTACGAATACAAATTGGGCGTAGGTGATGTACTAACAATAGGTGTGTGGGATCATCCCGAGCTTACAATCCCTGCTGCAGTACAGCGCACCGCTGAGTTTGATGGTTTTAGAGTACAAAAAGACGGCACAATTACTTATGCATATGCCCCTAATATACCTGCCGCAGGCAGAACAATTAGCCAAGTGCGTGAGGACTTAGTAAAGCGCTTAAGCCGCGTAATAGAAGATCCACAAGTAGATGTAAAAGTAGTGGGTTTTAGAAGTCAAAAAGCCTATGTAACAGGCGAGGTTAAACAACCTGGCGTTTACCCTGTAACCGAAATACCACTTACCTTAATAGATGCACTAAATCAGGCCGGCGGTTTAACTGATTCAGCCGATTGGCGCACAGTTACTTTTACCCGTGGCGATAAAACAGAAGTCATTCAGCTTGATGAATTTTATGCGAATGGGGACATTTCGCAAAATCGTTTATTACAGCACGGCGACATAGTGCATGTAAGCCGTAACGATGCGCAAAAAGTATTTGTACTAGGCGATGTAAAAAAAGCAGGGTCAGTGACCCTTAATCGCTATGGTTTAAACTTAGCCGAAGCATTAAGTGATTCGGGTGGCTTAAATGAAGCAACCGCCGATGCAAACGGCGTTTTTGTACTGCGTAAAAGTGACATAGAAAAAACAGGTGTAATAGCAAACGTATACCAACTACATGCAAAAAATATAGCTGCAATAGTATTAGCGGAACAGTTTGAACTGCAGCCAAGCGATATTGTATACGTAACCTCAGCACCGCTTGCACGTTGGAACCGCGTAATAAGTTTATTACTACCATCTATAGCTACCGTAGATAGTGTAGATGATATTTCATCAAACTAAGGGTCTTTAAAGTGTTTGATTCAGTTTTAGTTGTATGTGCTGGTAACATATGCCGCAGTCCTACCGGTGAATATGTGTTAAAGCAAAAGCTTGAAGGTAAAAATATTAAAGTATCGTCGGCTGGGTTAACCGCGCTTGAAGGGAAACCTGCCGATGCCACAGCAAAGCGAATTGCCCTAGCAAATGGTGTAAATATGGATGCCCATCAAGGGCGTCAATTAACGTCGGCTTTAGTTGCGCAAAATAGCGTTATTTTAGTAATGGAAGAGCGCCATTTAAACGATGTACATGCGCGTTACCCCGAGGCACGCGGTAAAACCTTTTTATTAGGTAAATGGATTAACGACACTGAAATCCCAGATCCCTACCGCCAAAGCCAAGAGGCTTTTGAACACGTGTATAGATTAATCGATAGCGCGTGTAGCGCTTGGCAAAAGTATTTATAAGGAATGGCTAAATTAATGACTGCTCAGCCTAATAATAAAAGTAACAACGTACAGCCTTCACAAGAAATTGATTTAATGGCACTACTCGGTGCATTACTCGACCGCAAATATTTTATAGCTGGTATAACCGCGTTATTTATGTTTGTAGGGATTGTTTATGCGGTGTTAAGCACACCAGTTTATCAAGCAACCGCTATGATTCAGGTAGAAGATGGCAGTGCATCGGTACCAGGATTTGACGATATGGCTGGTATGTTCGAGAGTACATCAGCCGCAGTAACAGAAATAGAACTACTTAAATCGCGCAGCGTTATCGGTGAAGCAGTAGATACACTTAAGCTAGATATAACAGCAGAGCCTAAGCTCTTCCCCTATATTGGTAATCGCGCTTACCGAAAATTTATGCCAATGAGCGAGGGTGACCTAGCCGAGCCAAGTTTTGGTGCGAGTAGCTATGCTTGGGGTGGCGAAAGCATAAATATATTTAGATTCGATGTTCCTCGCTCTGCAATTAATAAGACCTTTACACTTGTTGCACAAGAGAATAATCGCATTACTTTATTAAATGCTGATGGCGAACAAATACTCGCTGGTAAAGTAGGTGAGGAGCTTACCAATGGTAAGTTTAACTTAACAGTGCGTGAGCTTAACGCTCGCCCAGGCACCGAATTTTTACTTACACGCCATGATCGCCTAAATACAATACTTGATTTACAAGCCGCTATTGGTGCCAGTGAAAAAGGCAAAGATTCAGGCATAATAAATTTAAGCCTGCAAAGCACCAAGCCAAGTTATGCTGAAAAAGTGCTTGATAAAGTGGCTGCTATTTATGTACGCCGCAACGTAGAGCGCAACAGTGCTGAGGCACAAAAGTCGCTAGAATTTTTAGAAGTACAATTACCCGAAATTAAAAAACAACTTGAGTACGCAGAACAGCGTTTTAACGACTACCAAATTAAACGTCAGTCAATAAACATAACCCTTGAAACCCAAGGTGTGCTTGAGCAAGTAGTAAAGCTTGAGACTAAGCTACAAGAGCTAAACCTGAAGCGCTTAGAGCTTGGCCGTAAATTCAAGAAAAATCACCCTGCATATCAAGGCATAATTGAGCAAATTCAAGCAGTCGAAAAACAAAAAGAACAGTTAATTGGCGAAGTTGGTAGTCTACCTGAAACGCAACAGGAGCTACTACGTTTGAAGCGTGATGTTGAAGTGAGTAACCAAATTTACACACTCTTACTCAGCAAAACCCAAGAGCTTGATATTGTACGTGCAGGTACGGTGGGTAATGTACGTGTTATAGATTACGCTGAGGTAAACACCAGCAAACCAGTAAAGCCAAAAAAAGCGTTAATAGTGGTTATGGCGACTATGCTTGGCGGTATGCTAAGTGTTGCAATTGTACTTATACAAAAAGCAATGCACAAAGGGGTGGAAGACCCAAGTGAGATTGAGGCGTTGGGTATCCCTGTTTACGCTAGTGTACCCCACTCAGAATACCAAGATAAGCTAACTGGCTTTGCAAAAGTACGAAAAAATAAAACCATAAAAGCTAAAACTATACTAGCGCTCGATAACCCTGCCGACTTATCTGTAGAGGCACTACGAAGCCTCCGTACCAGTTTACATTTTGCGATGATGGAAGCTAAAAACAACATTATTGCTATATCAGGCCCAAGCCCTGGTGTGGGTAAATCGTTTATATCGGTTAACTTGGCTACCGTATTGGCACAAAGTGGCAAAAAAGTACTGATTATTGACGCCGATATGCGCAAAGGCTATTTGCAAACCCAATTTGGCTTAAAGTGGGATGACGGCCTAAGTGATTACTTGTCGGGGCGTTTGAATCTAGAGCAAGTGACTAAAATGACCAAAGTAGAAGGGTTAAATGTAATTACCCGCGGGCAAATACCACCAAACCCATCAGAGCTGTTAATGCACAGCAACTTTAGCAAGTTGGTTGAAGAAGTAAGCAACGCTTACGACATAGTAATTATAGATACACCACCAATACTTGCAGTAACCGACCCAGCCATTGTGAGTGCTCATACAGGCACCACATTACTAGTGGCTCGTTTTGGACAAAACCACTTACGCGAAATAGAGCTTACCCGTAGCCGTTTTGAGCAAAATGGAATAGATGTAAAAGGACTAGTCTTTAATGATGTGGTTAAAAAGGCTAGCAATGCTTATGGATATTACGGTTATTACAACTATGAATATAAGAGTGATAAGTAGTTTTTTAGGGGGCCTATTGGGCACTTTTAAATAAAAGTACAAAAACAAGCAATTACAATGAGATAGTCTAAATTGACTGTCTCAATTTAGAAAAAAGTGTCTCAGTGGGTTGTAATACCACTGAGATACTAAATTGATAAAATTCAATTTAGCGGCTAGCCATTGTGTACTGATTTAGTAAAATCAGAGCGTTTTTATCATCAATAAATGAATGTTAGGCCACCCGAAATAGATTATAAAACGTGCCTTTTAGCCACGAGTATATCTCTAAATACTCGTTTTTTTACTACACGTTTTAATATAAAACCAATTTTAAATTTAACTTTTACAAAGCTCGAAGTCCAAAGTTCGAAGCGCTATAACCAAACAAAGAGAGTACAACTATGCACGATTCATTAACGAACCTAAAAATTGGCATTATAGGTTTAGGTTATGTAGGCCTTCCTTTAGCTGTTGAGTTTGGTAAAAAGTTTCCGGTAATAGGCTTTGATATTAATAAAGACCGTGTTGCACAACTACAAGCCGGCCACGACTCTACACTTGAAGTAAGTGATGAAGAGCTTAAACAATCTCCTCAGCTTGAGTTTTCATGCACAGTATCTGACCTTGAAAGCTGTAACGTATACATTGTAACCGTACCAACACCTATTGACGAACATAAACAACCTGACTTAACACCACTTATAAAAGCCAGCGAAATGCTGGGTAAAGTGGTTAAAAAAGGCGATATTATCATTTATGAGTCAACGGTATACCCAGGCGCAACAGAAGAAGCATGTTTACCGGTAGTAGAGCGTGTATCGGGCCTTGTATTTAACCAAGATTTTTACGCAGGCTATTCACCAGAGCGAATAAATCCAGGCGATAAAGAGCACCGTGTAACTAACATATTAAAAGTAACCTCAGGCTCTAATCCTGAAATAGCTGAAAAAGTTGATCAACTTTATAAGTCAGTAATTACGGCCGGCACACATAAAGCAAGCTCTATTAGAGTGGCTGAAGCTGCAAAAGTAATTGAGAACACGCAGCGCGATGTAAATATTGCTTTAATTAATGAGCTGTCGATTATTTTTAATAAGTTAGGTATCGATACACTCGAAGTATTAGAAGCGGCCGGTACTAAATGGAACTTCCTACCATTTCGCCCAGGGTTAGTTGGCGGGCACTGTATTGGTGTTGATCCGTACTACTTAACCCATAAAGCACAAAGCGTAGGTTACCACCCAGAAATGATTTTAGCCGGCCGTCGTTTAAACGATGGCATGGGTAAACATGTAGTATCAGAACTGGTTAAAAATATGCTTAAAAAGCGCATTCATGTAGATGGTGCTAATGTACTTGTAATGGGCTTAACCTTTAAAGAAAACTGCCCAGACCTACGTAATACAAAAGTGGTCGATATAGTAAGCGAACTCAAAGAGTACAATATTAATGTAGATATTGTAGATCCATGGTGCTCAAACAATGAAGCACAGCATGAATATGGTTTAAGCTTAACTACAGAGCATAAACAAAATAACTATGATGCAATTATTCTTGCAGTAGGCCATAACGAATTTAAAGAAATGGGTGCAGAACAAATTCGTGCATTGGGTAAAGCAGAACACGTACTTTACGACTTAAAATACGTACTACCAAAAGAAAGTGTAGATATGAGATTGTAATCTTTAGTTACAAGGCTCAAGGTGAAAGGTAAAAGAATCAAATTTACCTATTCATTCCATTGATTTTTTATACTACCAATTATTTTTTAAAGCTCGAAGCTCGAAAAAAGGATTAAGATGACTCGTTACGAACAAATTAAAGCTGAATTATTAGCCTCTCCTAAAACCTGGTTAGTGACAGGTGTTGCCGGTTTCATTGGCTCAAACCTTCTAGAGCATTTATTAAAATTAAACCAAAAAGTAGTAGGGCTCGATAACTTTGCAACGGGTCATCAGCATAACCTTGATGAAGTACAAGGTTTAGTAACTGCAGAACAATGGCAAGGCTTTAATTTTATTCAAGGTGATATTCGTAATTATCAAAATTGCGAAACCGCATTAGCTAATAATGGTGAAGGCATTGATTATGTATTACATCAAGCAGCACTTGGCTCAGTGCCACGTTCAATTGCTGATCCAGTAACAACTAATGCCGCTAATATCACCGGCTTTTTAAATATGCTACAAGCTGCTAAAGAAGCTAAAGTAAAAAGCTTTACTTATGCAGCAAGTAGTTCTACCTATGGCGATCATCCAGCGTTGCCTAAAGTGGAAGAAAACATTGGTAACCCGCTTTCTCCTTATGCAGTAACAAAGTATGTAAATGAGCTATACGCAGGTGTTTACGCAAAAACGTATGATTTTAAAACAATTGGATTACGTTATTTTAATGTTTTTGGCCAACGTCAAGATCCTAATGGAGCTTATGCTGCGGTGATTCCTAAATGGACTGCGGCAATGATACAAGGCGAAGATGTTTACATAAATGGTGATGGTGAAACCAGCCGTGATTTTTGCTTTATAGAAAACACAGTGCAAATGAATATACTTGCTGCAACAGCAAAGGATGAAGCTAAAGATAACGTATATAACGTAGCCGTGGGGGATCGCACTACACTTAACGATTTATATAAAGCAATACAGTCTGCACTTAAAGAGTGCGATGTAAATGCAACGCAAGAACCAATATACCGTGATTTTAGAGCTGGTGATGTACGTCATTCGCAAGCTGATGTAAGTAAAGCGGTTAATAATCTAGGGTACGCCCCTGAGTACAAAATATTACAAGGTATTAGTAAAGCAATGCCATGGTATAAAGAGTTTTTAGGTAATAAATAACATGAAAATTTTAGTTACCGGCGGAGCGGGCTTTATCGGTTCAGCAGTAGTACGCCATATTATAGAAAATACTCAAGACTTAGTTATTAACCTTGATAAGCTAACTTACGCAGGGAATTTAGAATCTCTCGGAGAAGTATCTACGAGTAAAAGGTACAGTTTTGAGCAAGTAGATATTTGTAGCAGGGCAGAGCTTGACCGAGTTTTTAAAATACATAAGCCCGATGCTGTAATGCATTTAGCGGCAGAGAGTCATGTTGATCGTTCTATAACAGGCCCAGCAGAGTTTATTCAAACTAATATCGTTGGCACTTATAATTTACTAGAAGCAGCGCGAGAATACTGGAATACATTAGATGTTGTAGCTAAAAGAGCATTTCGATTTCATCACATTTCAACCGATGAAGTGTATGGTGATTTACCTCACCCTGATGAAGAAGATGGAATTGCTTTGGGTAAAGAGCTTCCTTTGTTCACCGAACAAACATCTTATGCGCCAAGTAGCCCTTATTCGGCAAGTAAAGCATCAAGTGATCACCTCGTACGCGCTTGGTTGCGTACATACTGCTTCCCTATAATTGTAACTAATTGCTCTAATAATTATGGACCTTACCATTTTCCTGAAAAGTTAATACCATTAATAATACTTAATGCGCTTGAAGGTAAAGAATTACCAATTTACGGTAAAGGTGACCAAATTCGCGACTGGTTATATGTAGAAGATCACGCACGTGCACTTTATAAAGTAGTTACTGAAGGCAAAGTCGGTGAAACATATAACATTGGGGGTCATAACGAGAAACAAAATATTGAGGTAGTGCAAACTATTTGTAATATTTTAGATGAGTTAGTTCCCAAAGAGTCTAAGTATTCAGAGCAAATAACATTTGTTACTGACCGCCCAGGCCACGACCGCAGATATGCTATAGACTCATCAAAAATGCAAAAAGAGCTAGGCTGGACCCCAGAGGAAACCTTTGAAACAGGCCTACGAAAAACTATTCAATGGTATTTAAATAATCAAACTTGGTGTCAAAATGTGCAGGATGGCTCATATCAACGTGAACGACTTGGCGAAATAAATTTACCGGATATAGGAAAGTAACATGAAAGGTATTATCCTTGCAGGAGGATCAGGTACTCGTCTTTACCCAATTACTATGGGGGTATCTAAACAGTTACTCCCGATTTACGATAAGCCAATGATTTACTATCCGCTTTCAGTATTAATGTTAGCAGGCATTCGCGAAGTGCTTATTATTACTACCCCGGAAGATAGCGACTCGTTTAAGCGCTTACTTGGTGATGGATCACAGTTTGGTATTGAGCTAAGTTACACTATACAACCTAGCCCTGATGGGTTAGCGCAAGCTTTTATTCTTGGTGAAGAGTTTATAGGTGGTGATGATGTTTGTTTAGTACTGGGTGATAACATTTTTTATGGTCAAGGTTTTACACCTAAACTCAAACATGCTGTAGAGAATGCTAAAAGTGGTCAAGGTGCTACTATTTTTGGTTACCAAGTAAAAGATCCAGAGCGTTTTGGTGTGGTTGAGTTTGACCAAAACCAAAAAGCAATTTCTATAGAAGAAAAGCCAAAGCAGCCTAAGTCACATTACGCTGTAACTGGTTTATATTTTTACGATAATTCGGTAGTTGAGCAAGCTAAACAAGTCCAGCCATCATCACGTGGTGAGCTTGAAATTACCTGTTTAAATGAAATGTATTTAGAGCAAGCAAAACTTAATGTAGAAATGCTTGGCCGCGGTTTTGCATGGTTAGATACAGGTACTCACGAAAGTTTACTTGAAGCTGCACAATTTGTTGAAACAATCGAGAAGCGTCAAGGTTATAAAATCGCATGCTTAGAAGAAATAGCATTTAATAATGGCTGGTTAAGTACTGAAGAGTTGGAAGTGCGAGCAAAGCCATTCTTAAAGAATAGCTATGGTCAGTACCTAATGGAATTAATTAAAGATTAAATGATGATTGCACTTAACAAACCGCTTACGCCTGATTTAACAAAGTTGACAGCATATTTAACGCAAGTCAATGAGAGTGGCTGGTACACTAATTTGGGGCCACTACATGAGCAGCTTACCAAGCGTTTAGAGGCATACCTAGGTGTTGAAAACTTATTGCTAGTCTCTAATGGTACTCTCGCGATACAGGTTGCTTGCAAAACATTAAATATTAACTCAGCGATTACAACACCTTTTAGCTTTGTTGCTACAACAAGTTCACTTTTATGGCAAGGTATTGATACAGCATTTAGTGACATAGACAGACGAAGCTATAATTTATGCCCAAAGGCTCTTGATAAGACTTTCGAACAAGATAATAAGTACGATGGCATAGTTGCTACCCACGTGTATGGTAACCCTTGTGATGTAGAGTCACTTGCAAAAGTAGCTGACAAACATAATAAAAAAATAGTGTATGATGCTGCACATGCATTTGATGTAAAGGTTAGTAATAAGTCGGTACTTAACTTTGGTGATGCAAGTACTCTAAGCTTCCACGCTACTAAGGTGTTTCATACGGTTGAAGGCGGCGCCATAATCTTTAAGCATAAGGCCGATTTTGAAAAAGCTAAGCAACTAATTAATTTTGGTCTTCAAACAGATGGTTCATTGGGCGAGCCAGGTATTAATGCCAAGCTTAACGAGTATCAATGCGCTGTAGGCTTAACATTACTTGATGATATTGAAAATGTAATAAAGCACCGAGCTTCATTGTTTAATACCTACATAGGTGGATTGAAAGATGTTGTTGAATTACCACAATGGCACCCTCAAGCCAGTTTAAATGGCGCTTATATGCCTATTTACATTGAGAGTGTGCAAAAGCAGCAAGCCGTTATGAAAGCTTTAGTTAAAAATAATATTCAGTGCCGACGTTATTTTTCACCCTCACTAGATGTAGCCTATAGCAACCAAAAAAGCTTTGGCTGTGAAAATAGTCATAAAATAGCGGGTGGCGTTATTTGTTTACCACTGCATGCTTACATGTCTAATGACGACGTTAAAAAGATAGTTCAAATAATAATTAAAGAGGCAATTTAATGAAGTCAGCTGTGATGCAACCTTACTTATTCCCATATTTAGGATATTATCAATTAGTCAATTCCGTTGATAAATTTGTCTTTTATGATGATGTTAACTTTATAAAACGAGGTTATATTAACCGAAATAATATACTCGTTAATGGTCAAGCTCAAAGGTTTACACTGCCAGTACCAGGGGCAACCCAGAATAAACATATCAATGAGTTTAACTTTAGCCCTGAAGTTGCAAAAATTTTAACTACAATCAAGCAAGCATATGCGAAAGCGCCTTTTTTTAAAGAGGTATACCCATTAATTGAAAAGGTATTTACTCAAACAGACCGAAGAGTGTCGATCTTATGTAGGGCAAGCATAAAGGAAGTCTTTGATTATTTAGGTATTCAAAAAGAGCTTTTTATTTCGAGTGAATTAAATTATGAGCGAGAGCTGCCTGCGGCGGAGCGTTTGATCTCTATATCTAATCTACTAAATTGTAAGCAGTATATTAACAGTCCCGGCGGTGTTGAACTGTATGATAAAGACTTTTTTATGAGAAAAGGTGTTGATTTAGCTTTTATTAAAATGAATAGCGTTTCTTATAAACAAGCTAAAAATGAGTTTGTACCTTATCTATCAATGATTGATGTCCTAATGTGGAATGATATCGAAGAAGTAAAATTAATGCTAAATCAATATGAGTTATTTTGATATGAAAATAGTATTTATTTGCTCAACAAATGCAAGTGTTATTAAAAAAGCCCTTAAAACATCATTATTAAATTCAAATTCAATTGAGTTTGTTAGTGATAGAGAGTGTGGAGCGATAGCCTTTGCGAAAGAAAATAATTATGATTATGCAGTATTAGCATCAACTACTGGGAGTGATTTTTCGGAAAAGTTGGCTAAAAAATACAATGCTAATCAAGATATTTTATTTGTTTCCTTTTATACGCGTTTGTTAACTGCACCTTTTTTGACTAGATGTGAAGGCAAATTAATCAATTTTCACCCTTCTATTTTACCTTCATGTCCAGGTATAGATGGATTTGGAGATACAATAAAATGCGGTACTAAGTTTATTGGGTCAACGGTTCATTATATAGATCACGGCGTAGATACTGGAGTACCTTTGCTTCAAGCTGCTTTCCCCCGCTCTCCAGCTCAAGATATTACAAGTTTACGCCATCGTGTTTTTTTACAGCAAACAATTTCACTAATACAGGTTGTAAAGTGGTTTAATGATAAAAGAGTCAAAGACAGTGAGAATGGCTCTTTAATAGAGGGAGCCGATTATCAAATCTCAGAATTTTCTCCAAATTTAGACCCCTGTCTTCAAGTGTTATTTGTATCTTGGCTAGAAGACTCATTTTAGCATGACAAATAAATCTCCCTCTTTAAAACTAAATATTATTGCTAATTATGCAAGCCAATTATATGTAACAGGAGTTGGTATTTTAATACTGCCACTTTACATTAAATATATGGGCGCAGAAGCATACGGTCTTGTGGGTTTCTTTGCTATGTTGCAAGCATGGTTTGCAATGCTTGATCTGGGCTTAACGCCCACTATAGGACGTGAAACAGCGCGCTACCATGGTGGTAGCATGAGTGCGTTGATGTACAGGCAATTATTACGTGCATTAACAGCTATATTTGTTTCTATCGCAGTAATCGGTGGGCTAGGGTTATGGTTATTCGCTGATATTATTGCAAGCAAGTGGTTAACTGTTGAAATACTTTCATTAGATGTTGTGATATTTGCCATCCAAATCATGGCAATTAGTGTCGCACTGCGTTGGCTGTGTGGTTTATATCGCGGCGTGGTAACGGGCAGTGAAAAATTAGTGTGGCTCAGTATTTTTAATGTATTTATTGCAACGCTGCGTTTTATCGCGGTATTTGTCAGTATGTGGTTTTATGGTTATACGCCAACAATATTTTTTATTCATCAGTTTGTTGTGGCGGTGATTGAGCTTTTGGGGTTGTGGCTGATGGCTCAGTTGTTAATACCAAATAAAAAATTAATAACAGAACCTATAGGATGGTCTTTTAAACCGATAAAGCCAATTTTAAAATTTGCTCTAACTATTGCCTTTACTTCTTCTGTTTGGGTATTGGTTACCCAAACAGATAAATTGATATTATCAGGTATTTTACCACTAGATGAGTATGGCTATTTCACCTTAGCGGTTTTGGTGGCAAGCGGTATTATGGTGATTAGCGGCCCCGTGAGTAGTGCTATTATGCCAAGAATGGCACGTTTACATGTTGAAGGGAAACATGATGAGCTAATAGCAGTTTATCGTATAAGTACACAACTAGTGAGTGTTATTGCTGGCACTGCAGCAATAACTATAGCCTTTTTTGCTGAAATTTTACTTTATACTTGGACGGGAGATAAAGAAATAACAGAGAGCACATCTCCAATATTACGTTTGTACGCTTTGGGTTATGGAGTTTTAGTTGTTGCTGCTTTTCCGTATTACTTACAATATGCACTGGGTAACTTACGTTATCACTTAATAGGTAATGTTTTTATGGTGATTACCCTAATACCAATGATCGTCTTTGCTGCGATTCACTATGGTGGTGTTGGAGCAGGCTACGCATGGCTGGGTGTTAATAGCTTGTATTTAATTATATGGGTAGGTTACGTTCATAAAAAATTGCAACCTGGCTTGCACTTGAAATGGCTGGTGAGAGATTGTTTGTTGATATATTGTCCTGTTACTATCCTTTTAAGTATTACTTTGATAGTCCCAATAGAGAGTACCAGTCGGTGGTTTAATTTAGTATGTTTGATAGTTATCAGCTTTGCTGCTATTGCAACTGCCTTGTTGTCAGCTAGTGTTTTTCGCAAAAAAATATTTTATAAAATAAAGAGTTACTTATAAAATGGAAAAAAAAATAAGAGTTTCGGTTTGTATTGTTACGTATAACCAAGAAAAATATATTGAACAGTGCTTGCAGAGTATTGTTGATCAAGAAGGGAATTTTGAACTTGAGATTATTGTGGGTGATGATTGTTCAACTGACTCAACATCGTCTATAGTAGCGGAGTTCCAACAAAAATATCCATCAATTATTCGAAAACTGGATTATAAGTCTAATATCGGGCCAACAGAAAATTTTTTAAAAGTACATGAAAGTGCTACTGGTGAATTTGTGTGCCATTGTGATGGTGATGACTATTGGTATCCTAATAAAATACAAACACAATTGAAAATAATGTTAGCTGATGAAAATGTTGTTCAAATTTGGCATTGCACTCACATTGTTGATGATAATTCAAAAGTTATTAATATGTTTCCTTCAAAGCTCGCGAGACTATGTAACCCAACAGTCCTGACTGCTGCTAATATTGCTAATAGTTATGCTTTAGTAGGGCATCACTCTAGTCAAATGTATAGACGAAGTGCGAGGGATGTTGACGTAAGAACAGAGATAGTGTTGGACTATTGGGTTGCTTTTTCTATTTCATTAAAAGGAAAATCAGTTTATTTGAAAGACTGCTTAAGTGCATATAGAGTGACTAGTTCAGACTCTGTAACTAGGAATAAATCTTCAAGGCGTGTAACTGTAGATGCTCTAGCTTGCCACTTAGAGGATATTATAAGATATTATCCAACTTATAAACAATACGCAGCAAGTAATGCATGGTCAAGATTTTTTCTATCTAAAATTGCTGGACATGATGTGTCATTAATTAAAGATTGTGCGCTAAAAAACCAGCGGTTTTTAAGGCCACACTTATTATTTACAAGTTTATGGTATTCAATTTTGCAGAAAGTTAAATTATGATTAGTGTGAAAAAATATAAGGAGGGGCCTTTTGAATTTACATTTTTGATTTTAGCGTTGTTCTTTTTTTTCTATTTCTATTGCCTACCATATATCATATTTCTATTAGTTGATAATGTCACTTATATTGGACACCCATTAGAGCTAGGGGGGCATAGTGTTTCCGTAGTAGCTGCAGGAATTCTTTTTGTTTTTGGTTTCTTTTGCTACGATATCCTCAAAAAATTACAAGGTAAGCAGTTTGCAAATAGGGCTTTACCTAAAAGTGTAAATGGTAGCCCCAATTGTATCCTTTATTTTTTAGCTTTTTTATTAATAATGTTTTTATTATTTAAATTAGCAAATAGTAATCCAGAAGCAATTTATTCAGTCCGAAGGGGAGATACACAAGGGAGTCATCTAGAATTTTTTTTAACAAGCATTTTTGGAGTTGTCAAACTTGTAGTGATAATAATATTGATGACGATGAAACGAAGTTTGTGGGTTCTATTATTTTTGTTACTATCTTTAACTGTTGATTTTTTAGGCTCTATTGGTAGAACTACATTACTGTTAAGCTTGTCTTTAGTGTTTTTATATATCTCGAGACTGAGTGCATATCGTTATTCATTAATAGCCTTTGTCTCTTTTGCTTGTTTAGTTCCTGTGATTTTAGTTCTAAAATCCGTAATTTACTCAGTTTCAGTTTCGGGGCAACTCCCTAATATTGCGGAGTTAGTAGATGGCTCTGACTTCTCTATTTATTTGGATAACTTTGGACACCCTTTCATATCATTAATGAAGGCTGAGAGTTTAGTTAATAATATCGGTCATCGCTATATGTATGATTATTTACAGGGGTTTGTTTTTTACTTACGGGTTTTAGGGTTTGATTCCGGAGATTCAATAACCTACTTTAATACGGAAAATTTAATGGGTATTAAAAGTTCTATTATTCCACCGGGTTATTTAGCTTTTGGTTATGTACAATTAGGTTACTTGGGGGTCTTTTGGGCTGGTGCAACTTATAGATTTATTGGTTACTTAGCTAAAAAGGTTTACTTACGAATTGGGTGTAATAGTGAGGCTGTTAAATTTTTACTTGCGTTTATGGCTGCTAATACTTTTTATCATGGTGATTTTAGAATTATGGTGCTTTCTTACTTTTTACCTTTAAGTGTAATTTATTTTACGAGTAGAGTGTTTTTTATAAAATTTAGGCTAAAGTAATGCATTTACATTGTATCACAAACTTTACAGAATTGGGTGGGGCCGAAGGCGCACTAATTAGAGTAATAAACAAGAGTCAATCGACTCCAATTGAGATAGTTTCGCTCATGGCAATTAGTAGTGAAATGAAGGCGAAAATTAAACATCCAAATTGCAAGTTTACCGCCCTAGAAGCTAGAGGCCCTATTTCGCTTGTATTTTCTGTATTTTCACTAGCTTTATTGCTCCGAGTCAAAAACCCAAAAAAACTCTTTTCCTGGATGTATCATGCAAATGCAGTATCTGCTTTAGCAATTTTACTTTCATTTAGCAAGGTGCGTTTGCTGTGGGGCGTAAGGCACTCGCTTGATGATTATCAAGGCGAGAAAAGAAGCACTAAAATAGCAATTCAACTAGGTAGGATTTTTAAGTTTGTTCCACATAAAGTGATTTACTGCTCAAGAAAAGCTCAGGATCAGCATGAACAATTTGGTTATAATTCTCGCCAAAAATCAATCTACATACCTAACGGCTACTCTTTTGGAGTTTTGAAGCCAAGAAGATTTAATCATAACCGTATTATTATAGGTGCGGCTGGACGATATCATGCCGCAAAAGATTATGGCACATTATTTAGAGCTGTAAAGCACTTAAAGAAACATAATTTAAATATTGATTTGCGTATTTGTGGCCGTGGAATGGACTATGAGAATGAAGAGCTGGTTAATTTAATTATAGACTCAGGTTTAAGCCCTTCAGAAGTTAATTTACTTGGTGAAGTAAGAGCTATGGCTAAATTTTATGAGGAGATTGATCTATTTATATTGTCGTCAAAAACCGAAGGTTTTCCTAATGTGTTGGCTGAAGCCGCAGCACAAGGGTGTGCTGTTTTCTCTACTGACGTTGGAGATGCACCATATATAATTAATAACGATGAGCATATAGTGGCTGTTAAAGATCCTATAGCTTTAGCTGAGTGTATATATAGCTTTATTAAAAAGCCATTAGTAGCAAAACAACAAGCCATGGCTTTAACATCGCAGCATGTGCGTAATAATTTTTGTATAGCGAATATCGCTAAACGTTTTTCAGAAGTGTAAGGGATCTTTATGTGCGGCTTAGCAGGAGTTGTTTGTTCACACTCTTCAGATTTTTCAGAAAAAAATTTACAGACTATGCTTAATAAAATTGAGCACAGAGGCCCTGACGACTATGGTATATGGACTTCAAATAATATACTCTTAGGCCACAGGCGCTTATCTATCCATGATTTAAGTAGTGCTGGGCATCAGCCAATGCATAGCCATTCTGGACGTTTTACCATTGTATTTAATGGAGAAATATATAACTTTGAAGAAATACGAGCACAATTGCCACACATAGAGTGGCGAGGAACCTCGGATACAGAAGTTATGCTTCATGCTATAGATATTTTGGGAGTAGAAAAGTCACTTCAAATATTTAATGGTATGTTTGCATTTGCTCTTTGGGATAATGTAGAACAGTGTTTAACCTTAGCCCGTGATAAGTTTGGTGAGAAACCCCTGTATTATGGCGTGATTAATAACCATTTTGTTTTTGCATCAGAACTTACTTGCATAGAAGCTGAATTTGGTGAATATTTAACTATCAATAAAAGCGCGATTGCCAAGCAGGCAGCTGTTTCATATATACCAGCCCCTCTGAGTATATACAAGGAGGTGAAAAAGCTTCAAGCGGGTAGTTTTGTCCAGTATAAAGGTAGTAAGTTAAATGATGTCAGAACGTTTTGGTCATTAGCTAGCGTTATTGAGAAGGCTAAAAAAGATCAATTCAGTAATGATGAAGAGGCGGTCGATCATCTTCATGGTTGTTTAAAGCGTGCCGTAAAGCAAAGAATGGCTTCAGATGTACCTTTAGGGGCTTTCTTATCTGGTGGAGTTGATTCTAGCTTAGTTGTCTCGCTAATGCAGACGCAATCGGATAAACCGGTTAACACTTTTTCAATTGGCTTTGATGTGCCAGGTTATAACGAGGCTGAGTTTGCTAAAGAAGTAGCTGACTATTTAGGCACAAACCACCACGAGAAATACTTTACACCAAAAGATGTATTGGATGTGGTTCCCCGTTTAGGTGCTATGTTTGACGAGCCTTTTTCAGATGCTTCCCAGATGCCAACATATTTAGTTAGTGCTATGGCAAAAGAGAAGGTCACCGTTGCGTTGAGTGGTGATGGTGGTGATGAGTTATTTAGTGGGTATAATCGTTATACAGCTACTCCTGCAATTTGGGATAAAATATCGAAAGTACCAGCACGACAGTTTATGGCTTCAGTCATAAAAAAAACGCCTAATTCTATTCTTAATACACTTTTTTTCTTTCTCACTAAAAAGGCTTCAAGCTACGGCAGGCAGGGAAAAATTGGCCCCAAGTTAAAGGCTTTAGCTAATTGGTTAGGTGCAACCTCAATAGAAGAATTTTACAGGCAGTCAATAACACACTGGAAAGAGAGTGATAATCTGGTTTTCGGTAGCTTAGAGCATAACCTATTAGAATTTTTATCAACTGATGAAGTGACGATTAAAGAGTTTGGGGAGTGGATGATGTATCTAGACTCTATGACCTACTTGAGTGGGGATATTTTAACTAAAGTTGATAGAACGGCTATGAGTGTTAGTTTAGAGGGGAGAATTCCTCTTTTAGATCCCTCTGTAGTTGAAGCCGCATGGAGAATGCCATTTTCAATGAAACAAAAAGGTAATATTGGCAAGTGGCCATTAAAGCAAGTTTTATATCAATACTTACCACGTGAAATGATGGAAAGACCTAAAATGGGATTTGGTGTTCCAATTCATGATTGGCTTAGGTCAGAATTAAAAGAATGGACTCAAGATTTACTCTCATTTGAAAGATTAAAAAATCAAGGTTTATACAACCCAGTATTAGTTCAAGATACGCTAACTAAGCATTTAGAAACTCAAGAAAATAATGCAGCTAAATTGTGGGATATTTTAATGGTACAGGCTTGGTTTGATGCTGATACAAGTAGGCTGAGACGTCTATAATGCAACACGTATTCTTAATCGGAACTCTTCCTAGTTCAGTTTATAATTTTAGAGGGGAACTTGTAAGAGCTATCGTTAATAATAAGGGCTGTAAAGTAAGTGCTCTAGCTTCTAAGGCGAATACTGAAGATATAAAAGCCGTTGAGCAGTTAGGTGCTAATTATATTGATTATTCTGTTAGCCGCAGTGGTTTAAACCCTAAAGAAGACTTTAAAACCTTTAAGGCTTTGCAAAATATTTTTAAAGCGCAATTACCCGATGTAATTTTAGCTTACACTATTAAACCAATTATTTGGGGGGCCTTCGCTGTGCGTTGTCTGCCAAATAGCCGTTTTTATGCGCTAGTAACCGGCTTAGGGTTTGCTTTCCAAAGAGGAAATTGGAAAAAGAACCTTTTGATGAAGTTGGTTGTTTTTTTATATAAAACAGCATTAAAAAAAGCTGATAAAGTTATTTTTCAAAACACTGATAATCAAAAAGTTTTTATTAACCTGGGTATAGTACCAGAATATAAAACGGTAGTTGTTAATGGCTCAGGCGTTGATATAACTCATTTTGACGTTAAACCACTACCTGTTACTTCTTCATTTTTGCTTATTGCTCGCTTGTTAGGTGATAAAGGCATTCGTGAATATATTAAAGCTGCAAATATCGTTAAACAAAAATACCCTGATGCGGTATTTCAGTTAGTTGGTCCAGAAGATCCATCGCCAGATGGCATCTCCCTTCAAGAATTAGCACAATTAAATAATCAAAAAGCAGTTGAGTACCTTGGCGCAACTAATGATGTTCGCCCTTATATAGAAAGGTGTAGTATTTTTGTTCTACCTTCGTACCATGAAGGGTTACCACGTACTGTATTAGAGGCAATGGCAACAGGGCGACCAGTCTTAACAACGGATGTGCCCGGTTGCCGTGAAACCGTTGTTAATGGTAAAAACGGTTGGTTAGTTGAAAAGGCTAATGTAGAGCAACTAGCTGAAAAAATGATTTGGTTTATCGAAAATCCTAACGAGTGGAGACGAATGGCTGAGGATAGTAGAGTTATGGTTGAAGATAAGTTTGATGTACATAAGGTTAATAAAGAATTGATAAGTATTATGGAGCTTGATAAATGAAACGCTTATTTGACTCTATAGTTGCTTTAACCGCTCTGCTTATTTTACTACCAGTAATAATTTTAGTGGCAGTACTTATTCGCTTTAAACTTGGCTCACCCATTTTATTTACCCAAGAGCGCCCTGGCTTAAATAGTAAGATATTTAAAATGATGAAGTTTAGAACCATGCTTGATGGTAAAGATAAGTATGGAAATTTACTGCCCGATAATGAACGTATGACTAAATTTGGTGCATTTTTACGTTCTACTAGCTTAGATGAACTACCTGGTTTATTTAATGTATTAAAAGGTGATATGAGTTTAGTAGGCCCGCGCCCGTTATTAGTTCAATATTTACCGCTTTATAGTGTTGAGCAAGCGCGTAGGCATAATGTTCGCCCTGGTATTACTGGTTGGGCACAAGTGAATGGTCGCAATGCTATTAGTTGGGACCAAAAGTTTAAGCTCGATGTATGGTATGTAGATAATCAAAGCTTTTTACTCGACTTAAAAATATTATTGCTTACAGTTAAAAAAGTATTTGTACGAGAAGGTATCAGTGCAGACGGGCATGTAACTATTGAGCCATTTAAAGGCCCAAATAATGACTAAAGAGTTAACTATAGTAGGTGCAAGCGGTCATGGCAAAGTAGTTGCCGATATTGCAGAGCAGCTTGGTTTTACTGTTAAATTTTATGACGATGCTTACTCAAGGAAAAAATATATTGAACATTGGCCAATACACGGTACATGCGCCGATTTAATAGCCTTAAGAAACACTAATACTTCAGATAATCACGATGTTGTTGTTGCGATTGGTAATAATGAAATACGTCAACAAAAAATACAGTTATTAAAACAAAATAGCTTTAACTTAATTACTTTAATTCATCCAACTGCAATTATAAGTCAATATGCCGAGGTAGCGCCGGGCACAGTGATTTTTGCAGGGGCTATTATTAACGCTTTTGCGAATGTTGGTGTTGGGTGTATTATAAATACAGCCGCAGTTATTGAGCATGACTGCAGTATTGGTGATTTCACCCATATTTGCCCTAATGTGGCTTTAGCGGGTGGCGTTGCTGTTGGTAGTAAAAGCTGGGTCGGTATTGGTAGCCAAGTAAAGCAATTAATTACGATTGGTGATAACTGTGTAATTGGTGCTGGTAGTACAGTTGTAAAAAATATACCTGATAATGTAACAGCGTTTGGCTCTCCCGCTGTTGTAATAAAAAGCCACTGAAAATACTTTTTATGATCTTTTCTATATAGAATAAATAGGAATAACATGTTAAATACCCCTTTCCCTCCTTGGCCTAGCTTCACTCAAGAAGAAGCAGACGCCGTAAGTCGTGTAGTTTTGTCGAACAAAGTAAACTATTGGACTGGTACTGAAGGCCGTGAGTTCGAAAAAGAATTTGCAACTTGGGCTGGCAGTGAATACGCCATTGCTTTAGGTAATGGTACACTAGCGCTCGATATTGCTTTAAAAGCACTTGATGTAGGTACGGGCGATGAAGTAATCACTACGCCACGTACATTTTTAGCGTCTGCCTCAAGTATTGTTACCGCAGGTGCAGCTCCTGTTTTTGCCGATGTTGATTTAAATAGCCAAGCAATTACAGCCGAAAGTATTAAAGCCGTACTAACACCAAAAACTAAAGCGGTTATTGTGGTGCATTTAGCAGGTATGCCTGCGGAAATGGATGACATAATGGCATTGAGTAAAGAACATGGCTTTTATGTAATAGAAGATTGTGCACAAGCGCATGGTGCTAAATATAAAGGTCGCTCAGTAGGAAGTATTGGCCATGTGGGCGCGTGGAGTTTTTGCCAAGATAAAATAATGACCACTGGCGGCGAAGGCGGCATGGTAACCACAAACTCAAAAGAGTTATGGTCTGCCATGTGGAGCTATAAAGACCACGGTAAAAGCTTTGATGCTATTTATAACCGTGAGCACCCGCCAGGATTTAGATGGTTACATGAAAGCTTTGGCACCAACTGGCGCATGACTGAAATGCAAGCAGTACTAGGCCGTATTCAATTAACGCGCATGAATGACTGGACTACTAAACGCCAAGCGCACGGTGCTGAGCTTGATAAAGCCGCCAGTGAATTTGACTGTATTCGTTTAGTAACAGTACCAAGTTATATTGAGCACGCCGAATACAAACACTATATGTTCGTTAAGCCTGAGCAACTAGATGATGGTTGGGATCGCGACCGTATTGTTAACGAAATAGTTGAACGCGGTGTACCATGTTTTCAGGGAAGTTGCTCAGAGGTTTACCTTGAAAAAGCGTTTGATAATACCCCGTGGCGCCCAGAAAAACGTTTGCCTAATGCAGTAGAGCTCGGTGAAACATCGTTGATGTTTTTAGTACACCCAACACTTACTGAAGCTGAAATAGCTAAAACAACGCAAGTGATGAAGGAAGTGTTTGAAAAAGCTTCTAAGTGATTGATTAACCACAGAGAACACCGAACTCACAGAGGAAGGCAAAGGGCCTGTTATTTACATTTTTGCTTTAATCTACACCTTCTCTGTGTAGCGAAGCGCCTCAGCTCCCTCGGTGGTAAAATACTTTTTAAGTAACTTATTCACCACAGAGAACACCGAGTTCACGGAGGTAGAGATTAAAGAATGGATAGACTTATATTTTTACTAGTTTTTTCTCAGTGTAGCGAAGCGCCTCTGTGCCCTCGGTGGTAAATAAAAAATAGTGTTAAAGCTAAGGAAGGCAATGTTATGACAATAGATATCATCACGCAAAAAGTGATTGGTTGTGCTATTGAGGTTCATAAACAGCTTGGGCCAGGTTTGTTAGAATCAAGTTACGAAAGTTGTTTAATGTATGAGCTTATTCAGGCTGGATTATTAGCTGAGTGTCAGGTAGCACTACCTATAATTTATAAAAATGTATCAATTGATGCCGGCTATAGGTTGGATATTTTATTACCTAATAAGTTAATAATAGAATTAAAAGCGATTGATAAATTACTGCCAATTCATTCAGCACAGTTGATTACATATCTGAAGTTAAGTGATATTAAAACTGGTTTATTGATTAATTTTAATGTCACTAAATTAGTTGATGGTATAAAACGTATTCGTGTTTAAGAGAGCTATTCACCACAGAGGAAAATATGATAAATGGCTTGGCTCTTCTCTGTGTAGCGCAGCGCCTCTGTGTCCTCTGTGGTTCAAAGGGTTTTAAGGGATTGGTTCTCGGTGTTAAAAAAAGATTTTTAAGAGATTTATTCACCACAGAGAACACCGAGTTCACAGAGATAGATGTTAGAGAATAAGTAGATTTATATCATTACTAGTTTTTTCTCAGTGTAATGCAGTACTTCTGTGTACTCGGTGGTGAATAATAAGTAATTACCCTCATTCACTTATCTTTGTGAAAATGGGCTTTAATAAGCTGCATAACTGACAAAATTTTGTAGAACCTAGAACCTAGAACCTAGAACCTAGAACCTAGAACCTAGAACCTAGAACCTAGAACCTAGAACCTAAAGCACTAAAAGGAAACGTGTTATGGATAGCTTTATCCGCTCAATTATTAATGCCCCGCGTGCTAAAAAGCGTGTTATTACTTTATGTATCGATTCACTTTTTATAGCAGCCGCTTTTTGGTTAGCGTTAATAGTAAGGCTTGATAGCTTAGAGCCATTAAGTGTTACTAGTAATTGGTTATTATTAATACTTTTAATTCCCATTAGTTTATATACGTTTATTAGCTTGGGCTTGTATCGCGCTGTTTTGCGGTATATAAACTCACAAGCAGTATGGGCCATTATACTCGGTACGCTTATCACTACGGTAAGCTTGGTGTTACTAGCATTTTTTGTTGGTATAGATATACCACGTACGATGCCATTTATTTTTGCTTGGCTATGTTTATTAACCGTAGGTGGTTCACGCATCATAGTGCGCGCACTGATAGGAAGAATGACCACCAGCAACAAAGATGCGGTTATTATTTATGGTGCAGGCTCGTCTGGGCGTCAATTAGCAACGGCTTTAAATGCAGGCCCTGAGTATTTTGTCAGTGCGTTTATTGATGACGACGTGACAAAACATGGCTCTATAATACAAGGCATACCGGTACGTGCGTTTAATGACATACATGAATTAATAAAAAAACGTAAGGCAACCAAAGTGCTGCTTGCTATGCCTAGTGAAACACGTGCAAGGCGCAAAGAAGTACTCGCACAACTTGAGCCATTAACCATTAAAGTACTTTCAATCCCGGGCATGGCCGATATTGTTGAAGGTAAAGCAAAACTCTCTGAATTTAGAGATGTTGAAATTGAAGATTTACTAGGGCGCGACCCAGTAACCCCTAAAGATGATTTAATGACCGCCAATATAACCAATAAAGTAGTGATGGTTACTGGTGCGGGTGGATCAATAGGCTCTGAGCTGTGTAGACAAATAGTTAAACTCAAACCAACTAAATTGGTTTTGTTTGAGCGCAGTGAAATCGCCCTTTATTCAATTGAAAAAGAATTGGGTGAATACATAACTAACAACACACTAAATATTCAACTCATCCCCATTATGGGCTCAGTACAACGTGTAAACCGCCTTGAAACGGTAATGAGAACTTTTGGTGTGCAAACCATCTACCACGCCGCTGCTTATAAGCATGTGCCATTAGTTGAGCACAATGTAGTAGAAGGTGTTCGTAATAATGTATTTGGTACCTACTACGCCGCAAAGGCCGCTGTTGAGGCTAACGTAGATACCTTTGTTCTAATTTCTACGGATAAAGCCGTACGCCCGACAAATGTTATGGGCGCTACAAAGCGAATGGCTGAACTTGTTTTACAGGGGTTAGCTCAAGAACAAGGCGATAAGCATAATACGCGCTTTTGCATGGTGCGCTTTGGTAACGTACTTGGCTCATCAGGTTCAGTTGTTCCGTTATTTAGGCGTCAAATAAAAGAGGGTGGCCCAATTACACTTACTCACCCAGATATAACCCGTTACTTTATGACTATTCCCGAAGCTGCACAGCTAGTAATACAAGCAGGCGCTATGGGCAAGGGCGGTGATGTATTCGTACTTGATATGGGCGACTCGGTAAAAATAAGTGATTTGGCAACCAAAATGGTTAGGTTATCGGGCCTCGAAATTAAAACCGACGATACCCCGCATGGTGATATAGAAATAAAGTGTACCGGCTTACGCCCAGGTGAAAAGCTGTATGAAGAGCTATTAATAGGCGATAACGTAGAGCAAACACCGCATGAGCGTATAATGACTGCACATGAAGTAATGCTGCCACTCAGTGAGCTTAATGTTTTTATTGATGCGCTTGATATTGCATGTCATAACTTTGAGCATGAAAAAATACGTCAGCTACTACTTGATGCACCAACTGGCTTTAACCCCACTGATGGTATTTGTGATTTAGTATGGAATGCCAGACTTGAAAATGAATCTAAAGATAATACTAAAAGCGTAAATAATGTAGTTAACCTTCAAAGCTAGGGTTAAAGTTAGCAACGAATTTCTTAGTTGATTCTAATTTTTAAAAGTATAAAAAGCGTGAGTTACACACGCGCTTTTTGCTTTTTAAAGCTCTTCTTAAGATTTTTTAATTTATAAGGGAATAATTATGTCTCGTAAGTATTTTGGGACCGATGGAGTAAGAGGTAAGGTAGGTACTTTTCCTATTACTCCTGATTTTGCCATGAAGTTAGGGTGGGCTGCAGGCACTGTTTTAGCTTCAAGTGGCACCAAAGAAATTTTAATAGGTAAAGATACACGTAATAGTGGTTATATGTTTGAGTCAGCAATGGAAGCAGGCCTTTCTGCGGCGGGTGTTAATGTTGCCTTTGTTGGCCCAATGCCTACCCCCGCGGTTGCCTATTTAGCATCAACGTTTAGGGCCGATGCCGGCGTTGTAATTAGTGCATCACACAACCCTTACTACGATAACGGGATTAAGTTTTTTAATAACTATGGCACTAAGCTAAACGATGAACAAGAGCTTGAAATTGAAGCCTTACTAGAGCAGGCATTAAACAACAATGCCATGCAATGTGTAAGCTCAGAGCGTTTAGGTAAAGCGAGGCGTATTAACGATGCCGCAGGCCGTTATATTGAGTTTTGTAAAGGCGTATTTCCAAAAGAGTTAACACTTGAAGGGTTAAAAATTGTTGTAGATAGCGCCAATGGCGCTGCTTATCATATTGCATCTAATGTATATGCAGAGCTAGGTGCAGAGGTTATTAGTATTAATGATAAACCTAATGGGCTAAATATTAACGAGCAATGTGGTGCAACACACCTAAATAGCTTACAAGCCGCTGTATTAGAGCACAAAGCCGATTTAGGTATAGCACTCGACGGCGATGCCGATAGATTAATGCTAGTAGACGATTTAGGTGCAGTAGTTGATGGTGACCAAATACTGTATGTTTTAGCTAAAGCTGCCAAGCTTCAAGGTACTCTGAATGGTGGTGTAGTTGGTACGTTAATGTCTAACTTAGGCTTAGAGCTAGCACTCAAGCAAATGGATATTCCATTTAAGCGCGCTAAGGTAGGTGACCGATATGTGGTTGAGCAGTTAAAACACACCGGGTGGAAGTTAGGCGGTGAAGGTTCAGGCCATATTTTACATTTAGACTATGCGACTACAGGTGACGGCATTGTAGCCTCACTGTTAGTGCTAACCGCGCTTATACAGCAAAAGCAGTCTTTAAGGGACTATGTTTCTGGCATGCAAAAACTACCGCAAGTACTTTTAAATGTGCGTTTAACACAAAATAATGCCGATGAAATACTTAATACTGATTCAGTAAAGCAAGCTGTACTTGATGCCGAAAGTATATTGGCAGACACTGGGCGTGTTTTATTGCGTAAATCAGGCACTGAGCCGCTTATTCGTGTTATGGTCGAGTCTACCGATTCGGTGGCCTCACAAGCGCAAGCTGAGTATATAGCTGCTGCAATTAATAAACTACTTTGAGCTATAGTCATTTAAAAGTAATTTTAGAATATAGCATACGTGATGAAAACTTAGGTACTGACTTTACACGTTTTGTAACTAAATTAGTTAACCCAAAAGAGCAGAGTCACTTAAAAGCAGTTTAAGGTTTAGGTTTTAGGGGCTAGGAAGACAGAGGTTCTAGGAAAGTAAAGGTTATAGGTACTAGGAAAGTGACTAGGCGCTAGGTGTATTATAGCCCACAGCTCGAAGCTCATTGCCCGCAACCCATGGCTTTTCTCATTTTGTTCTCATTCACTTCTCTTTGTGAAAAATGGTTTTAAGTGATTTATTCACAAAGAGGTTAAGAGGCGCTGCGCTGAAGAGAGCATTTATTGTTTTAGGATAAGTATGGATACTAATCATCTCACGCAAAAAGTTATTGGATGCGCAATTGAAGTGCATAAACAATTAGGCCCAGGTTTATTAGAATCTAGTTATGAGTCTTGCCTTTTGTATGAGCTGGAACAAAGTGATTTTATTGTTGAAGCACAAGTTTCATTACCAATTCACTATAAGGGTCTTGAGATCGAAGCAGGCTATAGATTGGATTTATTAATACCCGGTAAATTAATAATCGAGTTAAAGTCAGTTGATAAGTTATTACCAGTTCATTCAGCGCAAACTTTGACGTATATGAAGTTGTCAAAAATCAATGCTGGTCTGTTGATAAACTTTAATACAACTAAGCTTATTGATGGAGTAAAGCGGCTTAATTTAAGTGTTTGAAATAAATCGAGTAACTATGTCTTCTCATTTACGCTCATTCACTTCTCTTTGTGAAAATAGGTTTTAAGTAATTTATTCACAAAAAGTTTAAGAGGCGCTGCGCTTATGAGGTGAAAGGGTAAAGGTGCTAGAAAGTGATAGGAACTAGGTACTAAGCGAAAGGGCCAAGGAGCTAGGTTGAAGGTTTTTCATAGCCCGAAGCCCGAAGCCCGATAAAGCTTGCTTGTTTAACTTTTGCCCTTTAAACTTTTAACCAAGCCCATGGAAATTATAATTTTAAATTTGGATTATTCATGCCTAAATTGAACACCCTGTTTTTAAGCTGTGCAGCTGCACTTAGCTTGCCTATTGCCGCAGATGAAATAAACCACTATCAATCTTTTGCGGGTTATACCGGTTTAATTAATACCCCAAGCGCAGAAGTAATGGACTCTGGTGTAGTTGATATGGGCTACAATAATCAGCTTGATTTTAGAGGGCTGAAGTATATAGATGGCCATAATTTTATTGCTTCAGCTGGATTATTTAAGGGTTTTGAGGTTAGTGGGCAAATAGCATCTAACTCAATTCACGATAATTTATTTTATAGTGAGGGGCGTGGGCAAACCCGTGATTTATCGTTTAACGCTAAGTACCAAATACCTTACATACCTCAAGATTGGTTTAGTGTTGCTATTGGTATGAAGGATATTGGCGGCGCTGCGAATAATTATAAAACCCTATATGCCGTTGCCTCAAAAGAGTTATGGGATTTTAGGTTTAGTGCCGGTGTAGGTGCAAGTGACCGAGCAACTGGCCAGATGGATGGTGCTTTTGCGGGTATAGAGTGGCAACCGTTTAAGTGGTTTAGCTTGCTTACTGAGTATGATGCAGAGGCTGTCAATGCGGCAGCAAGGTTAACCATACCTAAAAAATGGTTATATGATATTGGTGAAATTACCCTAACCAGCCGCTTTTATAGTAGTACTGATTTTTCTGAGGATGAAAGCAATTATTGGGGGGTTAATTTTACCCTGCCTTTAAGTAACCAGGTCAATTACCCACAACCGGCTCCCGCGCCAACACACACTACCGCGGCGTTACCGGCTAAAACCAGTTTAAAACAGCACGCAACAGTTAATGCGCCAACGCCTAGTACGGCAAACGCAGCGCTAAAGCGTGCTAATAATACGGCTAACAAACACACCACCACGCAAGCCGATGTTGCGCGCAGCGGTGTGCATTCAGCGCCTTTAGGTGTTACCTATAGCGAGCCTACGCTTAACAAACAAGCTTTAGCATTAAAAACACAACTAGCTAAAGACGGCTTTGAAAACATAGCCGTGGCTTACAGCGTTGACAAGCAAATATACATTGAGTTTGAAAACGCCACCTTTAACCGTAACGACATAGACGCGTTAGGGTTAGTATTAGGCCGAGTAAGCGAAATAATTACCGAGCAACAGGCTGGGTTTCATATTCAGTTAAATAAATACAATATTGCGCTGTTTACCTTACAAGGCGAGGTAGACAACTACCGCGAATTTATTGTTAATGGTATTACCCCCGATTTAGCCATAACACAAAATGCAGTAACCCCACCCGGTGGGCTTACCTGGATTGGCGCAACGTATGCTAACTCACCTTATTTTAAACCGCGCTTAACCTTAAGCCCCACTATTAGTAATACCTATGCTACAGAGTTGGGTGTATACGATTACTCGTTAGCGCTAAAAGCTGATTTAGAAGTGCCTTTATGGCAAGGCGGCGGGGTTATAGTAAGCGGCCAAGTGCACTTGGCTAATAGCGACGATTACGACAAAAACAAACCGTATCATAACTACAGAAAAGAAACCGGCATAACACGCGCGGCTGTACATCAAACCTTTAAATTGCCGTTTGGTTTTTATAACCAAACGCAAGCGGGCTTTTTTAAAGAATATTACGACTTTGAGGGCATAACCAACGAAACCGCGTGGTTAAGCAAGCAAGGCCGCCATAAAGTAAGTGCCAAGTTAGGTTATTTTGAATACCAAGATTACCTAGGCAGCGAAGAATACCAAGCCCTTTCGTATCAATATAATTGGGTTGAACAAAATATGACCCTGCACGCCCAAGTGGGTAACTACTTTTACGGCGACAGCGGCGTTAAGTTAGAAAGCCGTTTTTGGTTTGGCGACAGCTACATTGGGTTATTTTATGAAAATACCGATGCCCAAAAAGCCGGTGCCAGTATTAGTATTCCGCTAACGCCGCGTAAAGATATGGCTGTTACTCGCTACGGGCAAGTAACCGGTACTAGCGAGTACAGGCATAGCATAAGCTCGCAAATTGGTGAGTCGCATAATCGTTTGGTATTTAACCAAGGGTATACCCCAGGTACAGCGGTAAATTTAGATAATTTACTGTTAAATCAGGGGCGTGCGTCTAGCGATTATATTTACGCTAACTTAGCCCGACTAAAAGAAGTGTACTTAACTTACCGGTAACAATTTCGGTAACAATTTTTTAGCCTAACTATTGTACAAGTTACTAGTTAGTCTATATGATAATAACAAATTAACTGTTTGGCGCTTTATGCGCCTAATTAAAAAATGTTGGTTTTTTGCCCTTTTTGTTGCGTTATAACTATACTTTTTTAAAGTATGCACTACTATATTAACGAGTAAAAAACCTTGTTTATTGATTGTTTATATAAAGGAATAAAAGGACTCCCTATGTTAACTAACAAAAAATCGCTATTAGCCCTGTCTGTAGCATCAACGTTCGTTCTTACTGGCTGTTTAAGCGATGATGACGATAATAAAGTAACACCACCACCGCCGCCGCCACCGGCTGTAGTAGTTCCACCTGAAGCACCTGCAGAAATTAGCGCTGTAGTTTTTGGTAGCGTAGTAGACAGAGCTACAACTGATGTTGTTTCTTCTGAAGTATCGTTTTTTGAGAATGGCGAAGCCTCTACAAACGTTGTTGATGTAGACGGTAACGTTACATCTTCAGTTGTTTCTGAAGATGGTAGCTTTACTTTTCAGTTAAAAGAAGGTGCTAGCGTTTCTCAGGTTACTGCGGTTGTAACTGCATCTGGTTACGTTACAAAAAGCTTTGTAATTGACCTTTCTGATTTTGGTGACGGCGACGTAGAAGTTCAATTACCATTAACTTCAGTAACATCTGAAGGTGTTGCTGCTGTTTCAAAAGATTCTGAAATTTCAGGTGGTAGTTCAGCAGACGACATTACAGCCAGTGTTGAAGGCGACAAAGCGTCGGTAGTTATTCCTGGTGGCACTACTTTACAAGATGCTGACGGTAACATTGTAACGGGTAACTCAGTTAACCTATCTGTTATTACTGGCGACACAAGTACTTCTACAGGCGCTGCAATTACTCCAGAAGGTTTAGAGTCTGGTGATGCAGACACAATTGTAACACCAGTAACTGTAGCAAGTGTAAACATGGTTGATAATAACGGTGTGAAAATTAAAAAATTCTCACAACCTATCAACGTTAACATGGCATTACCTGTAAGCAAAGGTTTTGTAACAGGTGACGAATTAACTCTTTCTTCTCAAAACGAAGATACGGGTGAATGGACAACTGAAACTGAAAAAGTAACAGTAGGTGCATTATCAACTACTGATAGCAATTTTTACAACGCTAGCTTTATGACTGATCACTTAACATTCTTTGTGGCATCTCAAGAAGAAGCACGTTGTACTGACGGCGTTCGCTTGTTGTTCTCAGGTGACGATGTGCCAGCTGGTGGTTTATACGCAACGCTTAGCTCAAGTGATGGTTATGGTGTTTTATTCGTAAAACCTAATGCTGCTTCATCAGGTGCTAATTATAACCCTAATGTTTCTGCAAATGCAGAAGGCCAGCTTACGATAACTGACCGTGAAGGTAATTCGTGGTTTGCATCAGACGGCGAAATTCCACTGTGTGGTGATGTTAACGTAACGCTTGCGTCTCCAGTTACTTACCAATCAGAGTCTTTAGCTATTGTTGCTCAGTGTAGTAACGATACTGATGTTTCTGTTGGTGCTTCTGGTGCGTTAGTTAAATACAGCAGAACTGGCAAAGCTTCTAAAGTTGCTAAAGGTGATGGCGCAGGTAATTATGCCCTTAACGACATGATCGATGGTGAAACTTACAACGTAACTGTTAAATATAAAGGTTCATTAGCAGACATTGCTGATGCTGCATTTACTGTAACAGCTGACGGTGAGAACGAAACTCGCACTGAGTCTTTAGAGTGTGATACAACTACTGGCGGTACCGGTGGTACTGGCGGTAACTAATATTTTGTTAGTTCCTATTGGGGATTAAGCCTAAAAGCCGCATTTATGCGGCTTTTTTTCGTTTTGGGGAAGGGGGAAAGGTAAAAGAGCAGATTTTAGAAATCAGATAGCAGAAATCAAGCAGAGTCGAACCTATTTTTTAAGCTATTTTATTTACCACAGAGGTCACAGAGTGCACAGAGTAAGTGATTAAATATAAAGGTTAAAGGTAAAAGAGCAGGTTTTAGAAATCAGATAGCAGAAATCAGAAATCAAGCAGAGTCGAACCTATTTTTTAAGTTATTTTATTTACCACAGAGGTCACAGAGGAAGTGATTAAATATAAAGGTTAAAGGGTGAAGGTTAAGGGTTAAAGGTTGCGGGCGACGGGTTGCGGGGGAACCACCGTGTTTTAATTGTTTTGTAGGCGGGGCTTTACGCCGCGCACATGTATTTAAAGGTAATAAAATTATGCACAAAGAGGTTAAGAGACGCTGCGCTTTTAGAGGTAGTTAAAGGGCCGCGGGTTAAGACGGGCAACGAGTAATGGGCTACGGGCCTAGGACCTAAAACCTAATAATGATGCGGGGTGAACCCGCTGCTACAGGTATAAAAAAACCTTGCAATGTTAACCGCAAGGTTTTTAAATACCTAACACCTAACACCTAACACCTAACACCTAACACCTAACACCTAACACCTAACACCTAAAACCTAAAAAATAAAAAATACAACATAGAAAAAAAAAAATAAAAAATAAAACAA
>NZ_PNCV01000239.1:0-285 GCF_005886925.1 Pseudoalteromonas sp. S3260 | reverse complement strand
TGAAAAAGTACTGCGTATTGAAGAAGAGCAATTTGGCAAAACTCTAGAACGCGGCTTGGCTATTTTGGAAGAACACTTAAGCGCCCTAGAAGGCGATGTTATCCCCGGCGATGTGGTATTCAAGCTCTATGATACCTATGGCTTTCCAGCGGACTTAACCGCTGATGTCGCTCGTGAACGTTTTATGACCATTGATGAGCGTGGTTTCCAGCAGTGTATGGATGTGCAACGTAAAAAAGCACAACAAGCTGGCAAGTTTGGCGCTGATTACAACACGCAACTGCG
>NZ_PNCV01000238.1:0-274 GCF_005886925.1 Pseudoalteromonas sp. S3260 | reverse complement strand
GATATTAGCCGTGATGCGCCTTACTTTGGTTTTGAAATCCCCGGTGCACCCGGCAAGTATTTCTATGTTTGGTTGGATGCGCCCATAGGTTACATGGCCAGCTTTAAAAATCTTTGTGATAAAAGCGACTTAGATTTCGATGCTTTCTGGAAAGAAGGCGCCGACGCCGAACTCTATCACTTCATCGGTAAGGACATCATTTATTTCCACAGCCTATTTTGGCCAGCTATGCTTGAGGGCGCAGGGTTCAGAAAACCAAGCAATATCTTTGCTC
>NZ_PNCV01000237.1:0-478 GCF_005886925.1 Pseudoalteromonas sp. S3260 | reverse complement strand
AAACACAGCGCCACTTTGCACTGGTTTTAGGTAGCTTTTTTATCTTGTTATGCCTGCTTATCTGGCTGGCTCGCTACCGCCTGAACAAAACTCTGTTACACCCACTGACACAGTTCCGACAGGCCATTGCCGCGCTCGCGCAGGGGCGCACGCTGGATCTTACCAGTCACACCATGCCTCAGGAGCTTGCAGTACTGGGAGAGCATTTTGAAAATATGGCCAAGGTGCGGCTGCAAACCGAACAGCAGTTAACGCATAAGCACACTGAACTACAGACTTTGCTGTCGGCACTGCCCGACAGTTACTTACGCATTGATGCTCAGGGCCAGGTGCTTGCCAAGCATGGCGTACTGGTACAGCAAGGCAATACACTGAGTGAGTTATTTCCCCATCATATTCATAAACGGATCCGTGTTGCGCTGACACTACTTAAAGAGCAGCCACATCTGCTACTGGAGTACACATTAGGTGAAAACCA
>NZ_PNCV01000236.1:0-210 GCF_005886925.1 Pseudoalteromonas sp. S3260 | reverse complement strand
AATGCGGATATCGTTGTCAGTGGTGGTTCTTCCACGTGGGGTGATGTACGTGCAACAGGAAACATCAACATTACCGGAGCAGGATTTATATCCGGGACTGTTCATGCCAACGGCGATATTGATGTCAGTGGCGGTAGCTCAGGAGATTATACGATACCGCCTGGTTTTCCTGCGAAAACGCGAATTGGCGGTGATATTTTGGCAAAAGGC
>NZ_PNCV01000235.1:0-247 GCF_005886925.1 Pseudoalteromonas sp. S3260 | reverse complement strand
TTGCGCTTGGGGCGCGGCGTCGGGTCACTGAGCATGAAGTCGATCTTGCGCTCATCCATGTCGACACGGGCCACCTGGACGGTGACGCCATCGCCGAGACCATAGCTGACGCCGGCACGCTCACCCTTGAGGCGATGCTTCTCGGCCTCGTAGTGATAGTAGTCGGACGGCAGCGAGGAGATGTGCAGCAGGCCTTCGACGTAGTAGGCATCCAGACGCACGAACAGGCCGAACTGGGTGACTGCCG
>NZ_PNCV01000234.1:0-210 GCF_005886925.1 Pseudoalteromonas sp. S3260 | reverse complement strand
CGTAACATGCTTACCACTACTATTACAGATGAATTAAGATTAGCATCAAATTTTAAAAGTAAAGTAATTGGCATTGCGATCAAAGACAGAGGTGCTATTATTCCTGCAGGGCATAGTGCCAATGGTGCTTATTGGTTTGATGCAAAAAGTGGGTATTTTATTACCAGCACTTATTACAGAAATGAGTTACCGGGTTGGGTGAATGATTTT
>NZ_PNCV01000233.1:0-309 GCF_005886925.1 Pseudoalteromonas sp. S3260 | reverse complement strand
TCCAGTTGCCAGTTGCCGGCCATCAGTGATGCCAGCTTCGACCAGGCCTTCGAGATGGCCTGGGACGCGATCGCGCTTCGCCAGTGAGGGCAGCCAGCCCCGAAGCGCGCACGCCGGACAGATGACAGATTTTCGCTTGTGCCATTTTATTCCAACGACTCAAGGGCCCGCTGATGAAACTTCGACCTGGTGCCAAGCCACACCTGCGTACTCCTTTCGCCTGGCGGGGAGGCCGCGTCCTTCAGCTGTTCGCCGGACTCGTGCTGGCCGTTGGGCTTGCGGCCTGCAGCGAGGAAGAGGCGCCGCTGG
>NZ_PNCV01000232.1:0-352 GCF_005886925.1 Pseudoalteromonas sp. S3260 | reverse complement strand
GCCGGCATTTCTGCAACTGGTACATGGTCTGTTTTGCTGCGGAACTGATATGTAAGAGTCAGGGTATTTGAGCTAAAGCGCACTTGCGAAGCCAATGAAAAATAAGGGTTATCAATAGAGCTCTTACTATTATTAAAGTACCAGTCACGCTCGTTTAACTTTACCTCTATGGTGTAATTAACGTTATAAGGGTGCTGCAGATAAAGCGGGCTGATACGGGTTTTAGTATCGGGTTGATAGATTGCATTTTGAATATCATCAGCGTAAAAGTAAGCTGTCTGGCCATTCTCCTCATCACTCCAAAAGTCGTCAATTTGATAAAACTCAGTGACTTCTATTGCTCCCTTTTGTG
>NZ_PNCV01000231.1:0-321 GCF_005886925.1 Pseudoalteromonas sp. S3260 | reverse complement strand
GCCTACATGCGAATGCAAATGCCACAACAAAGCGCACCATTTTTATTACGTGCTTCAGAAACCGCAAACCGCTACCAAATAGAAGCATCACAGTTAAACCCCATTTTGTGGCGGTCTTTACAATCTTTGAGCCCGCAACAGCTAACAAAGTATGACTCCGGCTCAGCTATCGCTAAAGGCTGGGTGCAACTTGCTAAAATAAAACAACTTTATTTGGGCTCTCCAGTTGAGTTACACCAAGCTTCCAATAACTGGCAACGCCGCTATCCAGGACACCCCGCGAGCTTTGCCCTAGACGAAAAAGTGGCTGAGCTGATGAAA
>NZ_PNCV01000230.1:0-289 GCF_005886925.1 Pseudoalteromonas sp. S3260 | reverse complement strand
ATTTTCAATGCGGATACAGTTTGAGTTATTGACCGCTCGAAATGAATCGTTGTGCCGTTTTTTCTTTTTATATGAGATCTTGTGCTTTGGAAAGCGTTGCAAGCGACCTTTCGAGATTGCGTTCTTTAACGCTGTTTCTAAGTCGCGAGCAACTTGCTGAGCTGCTGCCGAGTCAAAAGACTTAATCCACGTAAACTCTTCAAAAGGCTTTATTTCCTTAAGAAGCGAGGCCATATCATTGTAGAACAAGAATGTTTTATCGAACTCATATCGACGCATGTTCTCAGAC
>NZ_PNCV01000023.1:0-53174 GCF_005886925.1 Pseudoalteromonas sp. S3260 | reverse complement strand
TAACCTGAACTCCGGATAATAAATCCATCTCAAGCAGCTATTTTCAGCGCTAACTGCGTTGAATTTACTTGCAATAGGCTAGCTATTGACGCGTAATTTCGCCTTGTTTTCACTAAAAATCTCTAGCTTGAGAAAATAAAAATAAATATCATTTTGATTCAATATGTTAGTAAATCTCTTAACCAGAGTTCAGGTTATTTAGTCTGAACTTATACTCTGTGAATGAGAAAAAAGCGGCAATTAAGCCACTTTTTTCTGTTAGTAGTTAAACCTTATATTTTGAAATTGCTTGATGAAGTACCCTTGCTTGCTCAGAGACCTCTTCACTAGTTTGCGCATTAGTTTGTGAGTGAGCCGCAGCCCCCTCGGCAATATCTCGAATACGGACCACGTTTTTATTTACCTCAGAAGCCACCTGACTTTGCTCATCAATAGCAGTAGCAATATGTGTACTCATTTCCATAATAGTTTGCACATCAATGGTAATTGATCCTAGCAGCTCACCCGCTTTTGTTGCTTGTGTTGCACTTTCGCCACCTTGAGTACGACATTGATGCATGATACTCACAACTTCTTGAGTACGCTGTTGCAGGGTGTTAATAATGCCTTCTATTTCGCTGGTTGACTCTTGCGTACGCTGTGCAAGTGAGCGCACTTCATCTGCAACAACCGCAAAGCCACGACCTTGTTCACCCGCTCTCGCCGCTTCAATGGCAGCATTTAAAGCAAGTAAATTAGTTTGCTCTGCAATCGCACGTATCACATCAAGTACAGAACCTATGGTTTCACCATCTTTTTCTAGCTGAGACACCACGCTGGAAGCTTTACCAAGTGAATCAGATAAGGCATTAATATGCTTAATAGTTGACTCTACTTCAACCTGACCTTGCTGGGCGCTTACATTGGTCGATTCAGCTTTTTTAGCGGCGGCTTCAGTATTGTGTGAAATATCTTGAATCGTTGCCTGCATTTCTGTAGCAGCGGTTGCTACCATATCCGCTTCATGTAATTGCTCTTGCATACCGGAGCTAGTCGCTGAGGTTGTTTCAGATAGATTCCCTGTTGCTATATTAAGCGTTGTTAGAGCCGTATTTACTTCATAGATGAGATCTTTAAAGTCACTAATTAAACTATTAAAGTCTATGGTCATCCTTGTTACTTCATCTTTCCCTTTATGCTCTATAAACAAGCTTAAGTCATTGCTTTGTCTGATCTTACCTATTGCTTGATAAACTTTTTCTATAGGTTGGATAATTGAACGACTGGTTAAGTACACAAGTAGCATAACGATGATACTTGCAATTATAAATATGACTATTGCTAATAATTGCGCCTGCTGCGCCGTTTCAGTTACTTGCTCTTTAGTCGCATTAGTGATCAAAGTGACCACTTCATCACTTTTCTTAACACTTATTCTCATTTTCCCTAGGGCACCCGAATTTAAATCGACGCCTAGTTCCACCTGCGCCTCTACCAATGCAGTAAATTTATTTTGGTAGTTGGTCATTAACGAGACCAATTGATTGCGTAAATTATTAGGTAGCTCTGCAGCATTTACTTGTTGTTTTAACTCGCTTGCTAATTTATTAAATCGATCTAAATACTTGGTATCTAAACGTAACATAAAATCTTTTTCAGCTCGACGCAGCTGTAGCATAGTGGTAAGTAATTGGTAATTATTTTGCTCACTAAGCAATGTTTCTATTTTATGAACTGCTTCTCGCAGCTCGCCATATAAAGCGTCTTTTGGGTGCAACCCGATTTTACGCTGTAGTTTTACAACATTTTGAAAGTCGTCATAGTACTGTTGGGCTAACGTAGAAAATTGATTGACCTGAGTCGTAGCAATATTTAAATCTGCAGATAAAACAGATAGCTTTTCTAGTTTAAATTGTAGTTTTTTATATTCTTGTGCAAATAGCTCTAAACTAGACTCATCTTTGTAAAACAAAAAGTCTTTTTCGTATTTACGCATCGAAAGCTCATGCACATCTAGCTCTTCAGCGTACTGAATAGTTTCATTTAATTTAAGCATAATACGTGCTTCATAAATGATGATGCACAGCATAACAATCATGGCTAAGCCAACGATTAATGCGTTAAATTGTAAACGACGTTTAATCGTTAGATTCTGTAAAAAGTTCATTGTAAATACCTATATTAAACTTGCCAGTTCAGTATAACGTGATGCTTTCTTGTATTAACATAATTTTGTTACATGAAATAAACAATAATGCCTATCATTAAAAACCATAAAAAAGGGCTACCAGTAAAATTTAACCATTAACAAACTCCCTTTATACAAATGGACAATATAATCATCGGCCTAATCACAGTATTGTTTAATTTTTACAGTCTCGCCAATCAGAACTTAAATCTCTCGCACTTATAAACGCTCAGTCCATAGCTTTAAAAATATTTATTTATAAAGATGACAATTTTATTAAAAAATTATGAGTCGTGTTATTGATTTAGTTCTATTTCTGGCTAAATTTACTGCAATTAAGTCGTTGTTATTGAATATAAGGAGGGTATACTAAGTTACTAACTTATGTATCTTTTGAGGATAAAATAATGGATTACAGCACTTCTGATTTATGTGACCATTTCGCTGATGTGGTTGACGTGCTTGAACCTATGTTCATCAACTTTGGTGGTCGACACAGTTTTGGTGGCCGCATTAAAACGGTAAAATGTTTTGAAAATAATGAACTGATCCGTCAATTGCTTTCTCAAGATGGTACAGATCAGATTTTACTTATTGATGGTGGAGGCTCCACTCGTAGAGCCTTAATTGATATTGAACTGGCTGAGCTGGCACTTGAAAACAATTGGCAAGGTATTATTGTATATGGTGCACTGCGCCATGTTGATGAACTTGAAGAACTGGATTTAGGAATTCAAGCCATTGGATCAATTCCGGTTGCAGCTGACAGTGAAGGCGCGGGTGAAAGCGGCATAGGCGTTAACTTTGCGGGTGTATCATTTTTCGATGATGATTTTGTTTATGCCGACAGTACAGGTATTGTACTTTCTGCTGAAGAATTAGAGCTAGAAATAATAGAACTGTAGCGTGACAGCACACCTTAAAGTATATAACGAAAGCACACTCAAGCGCATTTGTTCTAACCGTGCAGGTGAACAAAAAGCGTGGCAGTCAATGGCATTACTTGACGCAAACGTTAATATACAACAAGCGCTTACTGATGCTGCACAATTTGGTATGCGCTTTGTTTTACTGGGCGTTTGCGAAGACATTGGACCTAGAGCCAATTTAGGTAAAGGCGGAGCACAGCATGCTTGGCCCGCTTTTTTACAACACTTTTTAAACCAACCTCACAATCACGCTATTGCCATGCAAAAAGTGTTACTCCTTGGCGAAGTAAACCTCGATGACTTAATGAAACAAGCACACCCGCTTGATAACCAAAATCCTCTCGATTTAGACCAATTACGTCAGTTGTGCGCTGAGATTGATGTGCGGGTTGAAGCAATTTTAAGCATGATTTTTAAAGCCGGTCTTGAACCCATCATTATTGGTGGCGGACATAACAACTGCTTAGGTATTATTCGCTCGCTTGCAAAATATAAAAACAGCGCAATTAACGCCATTAATTTAGACCCTCATGCCGACTTTAGAGAGTGTGAAGGCAGACACAGTGGCAATGGTTTTCACTACGCCTATCAAGAGCAGCACCTTAACAGTTACCATGTAATTGGCTTACATGAGCTTAAAAATAATCAACAAATTTTTAATGCGATGCAAAGTGCAAAATTTAGTTTCACCAGCTATCAAGCGATTAATGTTAGGCGAGAAACAAGTTTAACGGAGGCAACTAACAATGCACTAAACGCATTTGATAACGCACCGTTAGGAATAGAAGTTGATTTAGATAGCCTAACCAACATACCTGCAAGCGCATTTAATTATTGCGGTTTTGATGTTAGCGATGGCGAGCATTATGTTTATTTAGCTGCAAGTCATCATCACAGTGCTTATTTACATTTATGCGAAGCAGCACCGTCGCAACATCCTCACTCTCTTGCTGTGGGTAAATTACAATGTGGTCAAGTAATCAGCGCCTTAGTAAATACCTACCTCCAAACAAAGCAAAAAATCTAATTAGTCTTCTTGTGCCTGTAACCACTGTTTAAACCAACTCATTAACCCTAAGCTACTTAAAGGGTGTCCAAAGTAGTATCCTTGTGAGGCATAAGCTTTCAAACTTTTCACAAATTTAAGTTGGTCCAGTGTTTCAACACCTTCAAAAATCACTTTTGTTTGTTGCTGATTATGCATTTCTACCATGCCGCTTACTAAGCTGCGTATATTATTTTGATTACTAAAGTCAGCAGTTAAGGCAGGAGATACCTTAATATACTCCACCGCTAAACTTGGTAATTTAGACAGTAATACGGGGTTATCTCCCAAGCCATCAACGCATACTTTTAAACCTAAACTGTTAAGCCTTGCGATCATGGCTCTGCCTTTATCATCTAGGCTGGTAAAAACATGAAGCGGACATTCAATAATTAAATCGCCTGGCCTTAGTTGATGCTCACCAATGACTCCGTAAACAAAATCAACAAACTCTTCATTGAGCATTTCTGGGCCAAATAAATTAACACTCAAAGGTACTGACATCCCCTCCATACGAAGTGCCATGGCTAATTCGCCAGCACGCTCTATAACAAAGGTAGCCAGTGAATAACCAAGCCCTGCAATTCTAATATCATTTATAAATCGGCTTGCCGATAAGGTGCCTTGCGTGGGGTGTTGCCAACGTAATAACAATTCTAAAAATTCAATTTGGCCATCGCCGTTGCGAATAACGGGTTGAAAAAACAGCTCAAACTCATCAGCAAAGCTGATATTCGCAAGCTCTGTTAATCGCGCTTGTTGCTCTAAATGCTCAACCGTCATTTGTTGATGATAAGCCACTATTTGTTTGCTTGGCTGACTATCAAGTGCCAAATACGCATGGCTAATTAAATCATCAAAGTTCGTACTTTGTTGATCGCAATGAACATAACTGGCTCTTACCTTTACTTCAATAGTGCAATTTGCCACGTTAAAGGGCTTTAATGTAGCGCCAATAATTTGCTTGATAAGCTGTTGATGTAAATGATTATGGCTTTGTAGAACACAAATAAACGCGAAATTTAACCCGCCTAAATGCGCTAATTTAGCGTGCGGAGCAAGGAACAACACTTCATCACTGTCTAGTAAGTCTTTTATTCGATTTGCCGACTGCGACAACAATAAGTCACCAAAATCTCGTCCAATATGTTGATTTACCTGCGCAAACCCCTCTAGCCTTAATACAATAAGTGCGGCTCTGAATGAACCTTCATTGGTAAGCTCATTATACTTTTGACGTAACTGTTGTTTATCGGGGAAGCTGGCTAAAGGCGAGTTTTCAACATACACCTCAGGCTCGGTTTGTGGCTTTAAAGGCGTAGTAGTTTTAGGCTCATTATCAGCTAAAAAACCACTGACTGAGAGCAGTAAAATAGCCATGAGCAACCACGCTAAATGCAGCGTAAAAAAGAGATACCCTATTAACAATAAAGCAAGTAATGCGCTTGCACAGGCACTGATAAGAAGTGGTTTTTTTTGCTTTTGTAACTTCGCTTGATATAAATTAAAACCAAAACCTAGCGCTAGTAAAATAGCGAGCCAGGGTATTGCGCTACTCACCATAGCTAAGCCAATGAGCCCAGTACATAAAAAGCTGAGTCTCATTACGTTACTTTTAACGGTTAATAGCGTGGCAACCATTGCCATTAAAAGTGCACCACTTAAAAAAATAGCTAAATTGATGTAGCTAAATAACGTTCCATCCATAGCTGACGTACTCACTGACATTAAATAAAACATAGGTTTAAGAGTTAATTTTATACAAACTAGCTAAGTTTACCCAATATCCATAGATTTAACAGTTTATTTACCCCAAACTGATAACTTAATTGTGCAGGATGGTCAATTTGCCAATGAGCTATATCTGCGCGAGCGCCAACTTTTAACACCCCTCTATCAGTAAAACCTAAAGCACGAGCCGCATGTGCTGTTACGCCAGTTAATGCCTGCTCTGGGGTGAAATTAAATAAGGTACAGGCCATATTCATCATTAATTGCAACGAACATAAGGGTGATGTGCCGGGATTAAAGTCACTGGCGATCGCAATGGGTACTTTGTATTTATTTAACAGTTCAATTGGTGGGTATTTCGTTTCTTTTAAAAAATAAAAAGCCCCAGGCAGTAATACCGCCACAGTGCCTGCGTTTGCCATAGCTTTAACGCCTGCTTCATCAAGGTATTCTAAATGATCAGCCGACAGGCCATTGTATTGTGCTACCAGCGCTGCACCGTGTTGATTTGATAGTTGCTCGGCATGACACTTGATTGCCAAACCCTGTTTTTTAGCTGCATCAAATACGCGTTGAGTTTGTGCGTAGCTAAAGCCAATGTCTTCACAAAATACGTCAACTGCATCCACTAGGTCATGTTCAACAAGCGTGCTTAGCATTTCATTGCATACTAAATCTATGTAATCATCACTGCGGTTTTTAAACTCCAAAGGTAGTGCATGCGCCCCTAAAAAGGTGTTAACCACGTCAATAGGATGATGTTGATTTAACAGCCTAGCCACCTCCAATATTTTTTTCTCATTGTCTATATCAAGCCCATACCCTGACTTAATTTCAACCGTTGTCACCCCTTCAGCTAACAATGCATTTAAACGCTCTTTTGTTGCTACAAATAACTTTTCGTGGTCAGCCTCTCGGGTTGCTTTAACTGTACTTGCTATTCCCCCGCCCTGCGCTGCTATTTGCTGATAGCTCACGCCCTGCAAACGCTGCTCAAACTCTTGCGCACGAGAACCGGCAAACACTAAGTGAGTATGGCAATCCACTAACCCCGGGGTTAACCACTGTCCTTTGATACTTACTACCGGAGTGGCTAATACATCAAAGTCGGGCAACTCAGTTTGCTTACCTAGCCACACTATTTTGCCATTTTTAATAGCTAGCGCCGCATTTTCTATTGCCCCATAAGGCGCATCAATATTGCTATCCATAGTGGCAATGTTGGCATCTGTGAGCAATAAATCGATATCATTTAACTGTTCTGTAGATTCTGTGGCTTGCATAAGTTTCTCCGCGATAATGTTCAAACAAGTTTAACAACACATCTTGTATATACAAGGTAATTATGCCATCTTATTAAGTATTGTTTATTTTTAATACATCAAAAGCGTCTATGCCAACACCTAAATTTACACAAATAAAACAGTTTATTGTGGACAAAATACGCAGTGGGCTTTGGCTTGAAAACCAACGCGTGCCCTCAGAAAATGAACTGGCAAAGCAGTTTGCGGTAAGTAGAATGACCGCACGTCGAGCGTTAAGTGAGCTAACTGATACAGGCATTTTAACCCGTAGCCAAGGGCTGGGTACTTTTGTCGCAAGCTTTAAGTCGCAATCATCATTACTCGAAATAAAAAACATTGCACATGAAGTCAAAGAGCGAAACGGAAACTACAGCTGCACAGTACAGGTGTTGGAATCAATCAATGCCGTGGCGCCAATTGCTATTGCTTTAGGTGTTGAGGTAGATAGTGTGGTGTATAGAAGTGTCATTATTCATAATGAAAACGACAGTCCCTTGCAAGTTGAAGAACGCTTTGTAAACCCGTTACTTGCCAAGGATTATTTACAACAAGATTTTACCGCTCTCACCCCACACGAATACCTATCAACGGTTGCCCCTTTAACACAAGCAAGGCACACCGTAGAGGCTATTACACCAAGCAGTGAAATGTGCCAATGGCTTAACCTGTATAACGAAGAGCCATGCTTACAAGTAATACGCCGCACTTGGTCGGTTAACGGGATTGTTAGCTTTGCACGACTTATATCGCCGGGTAGTAAGTACCGCTTGGGCGGACAATTAACATTTAAAAACAATAATAAAGCCCATAACGCTTAACACTATTTAACAGGAGTGAACAATGGATCATCGACTGGACACACAACGTGAAATACGCGCACAGCATGGTAATCAAATATCTACTAAAAGCTGGCAAACCGAAGCAGCTAAACGCATGCTAATGAATAATTTAGACCCTAATGTTGCCGAGCACCCTCAAGCTTTGGTGGTGTACGGCGGGATTGGCCGTGCAGCCCGTGATTGGCCAAGCTATGACAAAATAATTGAGACGCTTGAGCGCCTTGAAGATGACGAAACCTTATTGGTGCAATCAGGTAAACCAGTGGGGGTATTTAAAACTCATAGCAATGCACCGCGGGTATTAATTGCAAATTCTAACCTTGTTCCGCACTGGGCTAACTGGGAACACTTTAACGAGTTAGATAAGAAAGGCTTGATGATGTACGGCCAAATGACCGCTGGCTCTTGGATTTATATTGGTTCTCAAGGAATTGTTCAAGGCACTTACGAAACCTTTGTAGCTATGGCAAAACAACATTTCTCAGGCGATGCCAAAGGTAAGTGGGTGTTAACAGGTGGCCTGGGAGGAATGGGCGGTGCACAACCATTAGCGGCTACCATGGCTGGCTTTAGTGCCTTAGTGGTGGAATGTGATGAAAGCCGTATCGATTTTCGAATAAAAACAGGGTACGTCGATGTAAAAGCGACAGATCTTGAGCATGCATTAAAATTAATAACCGATGCCTGTGTCAAAGGTGAAGCGCTTTCTGTGGGTTTACTCGGTAACGCGGCTGATGTTTTTAGTACCTTAGTAAAAAGTGGTATTACTCCCGATATAGTCACCGATCAAACCTCAGCCCATGATCCGCTTAACGGCTACCTACCACAAGGTTGGAGTATGGAGCATGCAGAAAAAATGCGAATCGATAATCCACAAGCAGTAGTCAAAGCGGCCAAACAGTCAATGGCTGTTCAAGTAACAGCGATGTTGGCACTGCAAGATGCGGGCGCAGCAACTACTGACTATGGCAATAATATTCGCCAAATGGCGCTCGAAGAAGGCGTAGCAAATGCATTTGATTTCCCTGGATTTGTGCCTGCTTATATTCGTCCATTATTTTGTGAAGGGATTGGTCCGTTTAGGTGGGTAGCACTATCTGGCGATCCTGAAGATATTTACAAAACAGACGCAAAAGTAAAAGAGCTAATTCCTGATGATAAGCATTTGCATAATTGGCTTGATATGGCGCGTGAGCGAATTCAATTTCAAGGCTTGCCTGCACGTATTTGTTGGGTCGGTTTAAAAGATAGAGCGCGCCTTGCTGTTGCCTTTAACGATATGGTTAAAAGCGGTGAGCTTAAAGCGCCGGTAGTTATTGGACGAGATCATCTCGACTCAGGCTCAGTTGCCAGTCCTAACCGTGAAACTGAAAGTATGAAAGATGGCTCCGACGCGGTCTCCGACTGGCCACTATTAAATGCTCTGCTTAATACCGCAGGCGGTGCTACTTGGGTATCGCTTCATCATGGCGGTGGTGTAGGTATGGGGTTTAGCCAGCACTCAGGCGTAGTGATTGTTGCCGATGGCACTGATGAAGCAGAGCAGCGTCTTGCTCGAGTATTATGGAACGATCCCGCCACCGGTGTAATGCGCCATGCTGATGCGGGTTATGAAATTGCAAAAAACTGTGCGCAACAGCAGCAGCTAGACTTACCAATGCTTAATGAGGATAAGTCATGATTTCATATACACTCAAACCGGGTCAGCTTGACTTAAACACGCTAAGAAAAATTAACAAATCAGCCATAGATTTAACTCTGGCCAATGATGCACAGGCGCAAATAGCAGCCAGTGCCCAAACAGTACAAAACGTGATAAACGAACATCGCACTGTATATGGTATTAATACTGGCTTTGGGTTATTGGCCAATACTAAAATCGCTGACGATGAACTCGAACTATTACAACGCAGTATCGTGCTTTCACACGCCGCAGGTATTGGTGAGTTAATGGATGACAGCACCGTTAGGTTTATGATCACGCTAAAAATAAACTCCTTATCGCGCGGTTATTCTGGCATTCGCTTAGCTGTGCTTGAGTTTTTTATGCAGCTGCTTAAAAGTGAAGTTTACCCTTGCGTGCCTAAAAAGGGCTCAGTGGGCGCATCGGGCGATTTAGCACCGCTTGCGCATATGTGTTTGCCTTTATTAGGTGAAGGGCAAATGCGTTACCAAGGTGAGCTGATAAGTGCTGCACAAGGACTCAACATTGCAGGGCTTGAGCCACTAACATTAGCTGCAAAAGAAGGCTTAGCCTTATTAAATGGCACGCAAGCCTCTACTGCATTTGCACTTCAGGGATTATTTAGAGCCGAAGACTTGTACGCACAAAGCTGTGTAATTGGCTCTATCAGTATAGAAGCGGCCATGGGCAGTCGCGCACCATTTGATGCGCGTATTCATGAGGTTCGTGGTCAACAAGGGCAAATTGATACCGCGCATGTATTTAGAGAATTACTCGATACGCACTCACAAATTAGTGACTCACATATTAATTGTGAAAAAGTACAAGACCCTTATTGCCTGCGTTGCCAACCTCAAGTACTTGGTGCATGCTTAACCCAAATACGCCAAGCCGCCGAAGTATTACTTTGTGAATCAAACGGGGTAACCGATAACCCTCTCGTATTTGCCGATATAGGGGATATTATTTCAGGCGGAAACTTTCATGCTGAGCCCGTTGCTATGGCCGCTGATAACCTGGCGATTGCTGTTGCTGAAATTGGCGCCTTAGCTGAGCGACGTATTGCTCTATTGATTGACTCTAATTTATCTAAATTACCGCCATTTTTAGTAAAAAACGGTGGGGTAAATTCAGGATTTATGATTGCTCAAGTCACCGCAGCTGCTCTCGCCTCTGAAAACAAATCCTTAGCACACCCTGCCTCGGTAGATAGCTTACCGACTTCAGCAAATCAGGAAGACCATGTTTCTATGGCAACGTTTGCAGCACGACGACTGGTTGATATGGCTAATAATACGCAAGGCGTACTGGCCATAGAATGGCTCAGTGCTGCCCAAGGGCTTGAGTTTAGAGCGCCACTACGCGCGTGTGATAAAGTAGAAAGTGCCAAAGCACTGCTACGCCAACATGTTAGCTATTACGACAAAGACCGGTATTTTGCTCCCGATATTGAAGCGGCCAACACGCTACTAAGTGAAGGTAAGTTGTGTGACTTCATAAGCCACTCCCCCTTACCTTCTTATTAAATACCATACTGATAACTAAAACCCAGTGCTTCTATCGCTGAGCCAATAACTTTGCGCTCAGCGACCTCATTACTACTAAAGCTTGGCATTTGTGTGCCATACAGCTCACACTTTTGTGCATAATAATCTTCTTTGCTCGGGTGCGCTGGGTTCACCACATTATAAATGCTCTGTCCTTGCGACCAGTTATTAAGGACCGCATAAATAGCATTGATCACATCTTGTTGATGCACCATATTCACTACTTGCTTACTAGAGGTATTGAGTTCTTTACCCGCCACAAAACGACCAGGCTCTCTATTTGCCCCTAACAATCCAGCTAAGCGAAGCACTTTACCTTGCTGTTCAAGCACTTGCTCTTCGGCGTCATACAGCTTTATTTGTCGCTCGTTAGTGCCTGATATATCGCTGCTTTCACTATAAACGCCAGGTTCTTGGTCATATACCCCAGTCGATGAGCACAATAAAAAGCCTTTGCAATTAAGCTCAGTTGCCAGCTTTAACGCCTGCTCAAGCACTTGCGGATAATCACTTTGACTATCTCGACTGCGAGGCGGGATTGCACAGACCCAATACGCATTTTGTAAATCCACTTGGTGCTGCAACTCGCCGTTTTGTAAAACAAACTGACGTTCAAAATCAAATTGATGAGTGTCACTTCGATGAGTTCCCTGCACTTGCCAGCCTTGTTTTTGTGCATCAATACATAAGGCTTGGCCAAGCCAGCCAGCGCCAAGAACGACTAAATTATCTTTGTTGGTTTGCACTTTATTTACCCTTATTAAAACTCAATCAACGCGTTTTATAGCGATAAAAAATATAATTAACTTTATGCGACTAAAAATAATATTAGCAAACGCTGGTTGCAGAAGATATTAACATACACCTTTTTTACGATTAACAACCTCTTTAATGATAAAGCTTCCGTGCATACACATCTGCCGATAAACCGTATGACTTAAGTGACTTATCGAGAGTAATATATAAAACGATTGCTCAATTTAAACTTTAAAAAACGATGGCTGCTAACAAGGCGTTTAAGGGTGAAATTTAAGCGTTTTGCTCTTGTTTTTAATTTATTCAGCACCATATCTTAAGGGTCTGTTTATCTGCAGTTTTAATCAAGTTTCGTTACATAACGCTATTTTTATGAGCGAGATCTCATTTTTCTGTTTTAAATGAAGATCTTTTTATTGAGGTAGTTTGATGTTTAGCAGAGTCTGGTATAGTAGCGCAGGTAATAAACAGTGCTTTTTAAGCAGCTTAATACAAAATTGCTAATTAATGTGTCCTAAAGGTTAATTTAAAGAATACATTAATTATCAATTGTAAAAAATGGGTTAGCCGATGCACGGCTAGCAAAAAAACACATTGTAACGGTTTTATCATGATATCTAATTTATTTACCAAGATTTTTGGTAGTCGCAATGACCGCACTATTAAAAACCTAAGAAAGACGGTCGCACTGATCAATGCACTTGAAACGCAGCTAGAAGCGCTTTCAGATGAAGATTTAAAAGCTAAAACAGCCGAGTTTAGAGAGCGTTACGATAACGGACAAAGCTTAGGCGATATTCTACCAGAAGCATTTGCAGTGGTACGTGAAGCATCAAAACGTGTAAACGGTATGCGTCATTTCGACGTGCAGTTATTAGGTGGTATGGTTTTACACCAAGGTCGTATCGCAGAAATGCGTACCGGTGAAGGTAAAACACTCACAGCGACACTGCCGGCTTATTTAAATGGTTTAACAGGTAAAGGTGTTCATGTCATTACCGTGAATGACTACTTGGCCAAACGTGATGCTGAAACCAATCGCCCATTATTTGAATTTTTAGGGTTAACCGTAGGCTGTAATGTTCCGGGCATGATGCCACAACAGAAAAAACAAGCTTATGCAGCTGACATCACTTACGGTACCAATAACGAATTTGGTTTTGATTACCTGCGTGACAACATGGCATTTAGTATTGATGAGCGCGTACAACGCCCATTATTTTATGCTGTAGTGGATGAAGTGGATTCAATCCTTATTGATGAAGCACGTACGCCACTGATTATTTCTGGTCCCGCTGAAGATAGCTCTGAGCTATACACAGAAATAAATACCATTGTTCCTTTACTTGAACTACAAGAAAAAGAAGATGAGGAAGGGATTGAAGGCGATGGCGATTTCACTATCGATGAAAAATCTAAGCAAGTTCATCTTACTGAGCGTGGGCAAATAAAAGTTGAAGAGCTACTTACTGAGCGCGGCTTAATTGAAGAAGGTGATTCACTGTACTCAGCAGCGAGCATCACGCTACTTAGTCACGTTTATGCAGCTCTTCGTGCGCACAAGCTTTACCAAAAAGATGTTGACTACGTTATTAAAGAAAACGAAGTCATCATTATTGATGAGCACACAGGTCGTTCAATGGAAGGGCGTCGTTGGTCAGAAGGTTTACACCAAGCTGTAGAAGCAAAAGAAGGTGTGAAAATTCAAAACGAGAACCAAACATTAGCCTCTATTACGTTCCAAAATTACTTCCGCTTGTACGAAACGCTAGCAGGTATGACAGGCACAGCCGACACAGAAGCGTTTGAGTTTCAGTCTATCTACGGTTTAGACACTGTGGTTATGCCAACCAATAAACCAATGATCCGCGATGATCGCGCTGATTTAGTTTACTTAACGCAAGAAGAAAAGTACGAAGCGATTTTAGCAGACATTAAAGACTGTCAAGAACGTGGTCAGCCGGTACTTGTAGGTACTATCTCAATTGAAAGCTCTGAGTACTTATCGCAGTTTTTACGCAAAGAAAAAATTAAGCACAATGTACTTAATGCTAAATTCCACGCACAAGAAGCAGACATTGTTTCTGATGCGGGCTTACCAGGTACAGTTACGATTGCCACTAACATGGCCGGTCGTGGTACCGATATCGTACTTGGTGGTAATTGGAACAGCGAAGTTGAAAAACTTGAGAACCCAACTGACGAACAAATTGCTGAAATAAAAGCAGCATGGAAGATTCGCCATGATGCGGTAATTGATGCTGGCGGCTTACACATTATTGGTACTGAGCGTCATGAATCACGTCGTATTGATAACCAATTACGTGGTCGTTCTGGCCGTCAAGGTGATGCCGGTTCAAGCCGTTTCTACCTATCGATGGACGATGCGTTAATGCGTATTTTTGCTGGTGAGCGCATGACTAATATGATGCGTAAACTAGGTATGCAACGCGGCGAAGCGATTGAACATCCATGGGTTAACCGCGCAATCGAAAACGCTCAGCGTAAAGTAGAAGCACGTAACTTTGATGTGCGTAAACAGCTACTTGAGTACGATGATGTAGCAAACGATCAACGTCGTGTTGTTTACTCACAACGTAACGAATTGCTTGAAGAAGGTGATATTTCAGAAACGATTACTGCTATCCGTGGTGATGTGCTCGCTGGTGTGATTGATCAATACATTGCTCCACAAAGCTTGGCTGAAATGTGGGATATACCAGGACTTGAAGAACGCTTAAAACAAGACTTCTTAATTGAGTTACCAATTACTCAGTGGTTAGCTGATGACAATAAACTGTACGAAGAAAAACTGCGTGAGCGTATTGAAGAAGCGGTTGAACAAGCTTACAAGCAAAAAGAAGAAATGGTTGGCGATTCTGTACTACGTCAGTTTGAAAAAGCCATTATGCTTCAAAGTCTTGACCAGCATTGGAAAGACCATCTTGCTGCAATGGATCACTTACGCCAAGGTATTCACTTACGTGGTTATGCACAAAAGAATCCTAAGCAAGAGTACAAACGTGAGTCGTTTGAATTGTTCTCTGAAATGCTAGAAAACTTAAAAGTCGATGTCGTCGGTATTTTAAGTAAAGTGCAAGTTCGCGCTGAAGAAGATGTTGAAAAAGTAGAAGAGCAACACCGTAAAAGTGAAAATGCCCCTCGCGAATATCAACATGAAGAAGCAGAGCATGTAGGTGGTGAAGCCCCACAAAGCGCTCAGGTTATGGCGCGTAGCGAGCCAAAAGTGGGTCGTAACGATCCATGTCCATGTGGTTCAGGTCAAAAATACAAACAATGTTGTGGTAAATTAAAATAACACCACTTTGTTACGTTAGATAAAAAGCGACGCTTGCGTCGCTTTTTTTATGCTATTTAAGGGAGAGGTAATGACTAAAGTAATTATCAATGTTGCTGTGGGTGTAATTAAAAAAAATAACAATGTGTTTATTTGTAAACGTGCAGATGAGCAACATCAAGGTGGGTTATGGGAGTTTCCTGGTGGCAAAGTTGAAGCCGGAGAAAGTGTGTTTCAAGCCCTAAAACGTGAACTGCTAGAAGAAGTAGGACTGACTATTCATAGTTCAAGCGAACTTATCACCATAGAGCATGACTATGGCGATAAATGCGTACGACTTAATGTACACGTGGTCAGTAACTTTAACGGTCAAGCTCATGGCGCAGAAGGGCAACCAAGCGAATGGGTAAGTATAGACGAACTTGATAACTATGATTTTCCTGCAGCCAATGTCGAGATTATCAGCGCCATAAAAACTAAATATAACTAGATAAAAGTAACTAAAAAGCCAGTGAGCATCATGCTCACTGGCTTTTTATTTTGCGATTAGTGGGGCTAACCGCTTAAGCTAATTTTAGTTCAAATTACCAAATTTTTACGCGATCTTCAGGCTTGATATACATTTTATCGCCCTCTTTAACATCAAACGCTTGGTAAAATTCTGGCATGTTCGACAAAATACCAATTACGCGATAATGACTCGGTGAATGTGAATCGGTCATTAAACGATTGCGCAATGCTTCATCACGGTATTTACGACGCCAAATTTGCGACCAGCCCATAAAGAAGCGTTGGTCGCCCGTATAGCCTTCAATAATGGGCGCTTTAGAATCACCCAGCGATAATTGATACGCTTTATAAGCGACGGTTAAGCCGCCTAAATCACCAATGTTTTCACCCAGTGTCAGCTCACCATTAACGCTGGCATCTTCAAACGGTTTATATTGATTATACTGCGCAACTAAGGCAGCACTTCGCTGTTCAAACTGCTTAAGGTCTGACTCGCTCCACCAATTACGTAAATTGCCATCACCGTCGTATTTTGCACCTTGGTCATCAAAGCCATGGCCTAACTCATGGCCAATAACCGCACCAATAGCACCATAGTTAACCGCATCATCTGCTTCTAAATTAAAGAAAGGAGGCTGCAGAATCGCCGCAGGGAATACTATTTCGTTATTCACTGGGTTGTAGTAAGCATTCACTGTTTGTGGCGTCATATGCCACTCAGAGCGATCAACTGGCTTACCTAATTTAGCAACCATATCTGCATAAGCCCACTCACTGTAGCGAATATAGTTACCTACTAGTTCATCAGGATTAATTACTAAATCTGAATAATCTTTCCATTTATCTGGGTAACCAATTTTAGGCGTAAACTTATCCAGCTTTTCTTGCGCCGCAACTTTTGTTTCAGGGCTCATCCACTCAAGGTTTTCAATTGCCACTGAATAGCCTTTAATCACGTTATCAACTAATTCTTCCATGCGCGCTTTCGCTTCTGGCGGGAAGTTTTCTTTAACGTAGACTTTACCTAAAATTTCACCCAGTACACTGTTTGATGCATCAACGGCTTGCTTCCAAAGTGGCGCTTGCTCTTCAACACCGCGCAATGTGGTGCTGTAAAAATTAAATTTCAAATCCACTAAGTCTTTATTTAGCAACTGCGCGTAATTACTAACGAAATGGAATTTTAAGTAGTTTTGCCAAACCGATAAGTCTGTATTTTTGAAAATGTCTGCAAATTTTTCAAAGTAACTTGGTTGGCGCACAATCAACTCTTGGGCATCAACACCAACGGCTTCAAAGTAAGCACTTAAATCAAAATCTCCCATTAACGTGTTAGCTTCAGCTACTGACATTTTATTATATGATTTTGTTGCATCACGACTTTGTACCCGACTCCACTGTGCATCAGCAAGTGTCGTTTCAAGGGCAAGTATCGCTTTGGCTGCATCAGCGGCATTATTAACGCCAGCTTTAGCTAAAATATCGGTAATATAGGTTTGATATGCCGCGCGAATTTTTGTGAATTTTTCATCATCTTTTAAATAATAATCACGGTCAGGTAAACCAAGTCCGGCTTGATAGGCATAAAGCGCATTTTCACTTGAGTTTTTAGCATCATTATTAACATACCAGCCAAAAGGAAGATCTCCGCCTTTAACTTGTAGCTGTGCCATCAGTGTGACCAACGCGGCTTTATCTTTTACTGTATCAATGCTTTTAATAGCAGGCTCAAGTGGTAACATCCCTAACTCTTCACGAGCATTTTCTGCCATGTAGCTAGTATAAAATGCGCCGATCTTATATTCATCTGAACCTGGCTTTGCGCTGCTATTGGTACTGGCATTTTCTAGAACTGTTTTCATTGCTTTTTGCGATTCATCATATAACTGTGAGAACGACCCATAGTTTGACTTATCGCCAGGGATTTCAGTTTTTTCTAACCATTTACCGTTTACGTGGTAGTAAAAATCATCCTGTGCACGAACACTGTTATCGATATTTTGTAAATCAACACCTAAGGCACCAGGGGTTGCCACCGGTGCGGTTACTGTTGTTGCTTCTGCTTGCATTTCTTGTGGCTTTTCGCCGCAACCAACCAAACCTAACGCCAATGCAATACTGGCGGCAGTCATTGTTATTTTTTTCATAAGAATTCCGTATATTAATTAGAATAAATACGCATTTCATTAAGATTTGATAACTCAAAAAAACAACAATAGGATGCAGTCTATTATCTGCTTAATGAAATACGCATCAGCTACAACCTAATTTAGGAAGTACTAACTAGGCATCATAAACCTGATTTAAATAACAATAAAATCGAATATGTAACAAAGTATTTTAAAGCCAGCAAAACAAACTGAGCAAGGTGTTAAATGGTATTTAATTAAGATTTATTTTTACCATGTAAAGCTAAGCGTTGAAGCTTTTCTTTTAATGACGGTGGAGCAGAATCGGCGATCGCATTTAAATAATCAGCCGTTTGTTCACTCATTTTAAGGGAGTTCGTTGGTTTGCCATCAGCCACTTTAGGTCGAGTGCTTAACCGCTGAGTTGCCTGTGGATTGGCAGTAATTTTTATTTGCCCAAGCTCGGCCATACCCGCGGCTCTAAAATGCGATTGCATGTCCATTTTTAAATAATTAAGCCTAAGCGCAATAGGTGCAGAAACGGCTTCTATCATTAAGGTGCCGTCACGGTAATTACTTACTCGGCACTTTTCACCTAACTTAGGGCCTAAGAAATCGCGCAACAATTGTTGCTGTGTATCCAGTGCTTGACTTTTTCCAGCATAGGCTGCTAAGCGGTTGTTCAGCCCAGCCATAATATCGGTTAACGGTTTTGGCGCATATCTATCTTTAGCCATATCACACCTTAAAAACATCAAAAGAAGGCTTGCTTAAATTAAACTTAATTTAAGCAAGCAAAGTGGGTTTATACCAATTCACTGAAATAAATATTATTGCGGATGGGTATTAAGCACCTGCTACTTGCATTTGTTCAATCAGTACTGAACCAGTCTGAATCCCGCCGCGACGCTCTATATCGCCACCTATAGCGGAAATACCTTTGAACATATCTTTTAAATTACCAGCAATCGTAATTTCGCTTACTGGGTATTGTATTTCCCCATTTTCAATCCAAAAACCAGCCGCACCGCGAGAGTAGTCACCCGTTACGGTATTCACACCCTGCCCCATCAGTTCCGTAACTAATAAGCCCGTACCCATGGTTTTTAATAATGCAGTTAAATCTTGATGCGTTTGCTCTACTAACCAATTATGAATACCGCCAGCATGCCCGGTTGGGGTCATATTCATTTTACGTGCTGCATAGCTTGCTAATAAATACGTTTGCAGCTCGCCGCCGTGAATTATTTCTCTGTCGAGAGTTTTAACCCCTTCACTATCAAATGGCGATGACGCTAAGCCTTTAAGTAAATGCGGACGCTCTGAAATATTAACCGTTTTACTAAATACCTGCGTGCCTAAGCTATCCAATAAAAAGCTGGATTTACGATACAGTGCGCCACCACCAATTGCTGATACCAAATGGCCAAACAATGAATTAGCAATATCAGCTCTAAAAATAACCGGCACTTTCATAGTGCCTAGTTTTTGGCTGTTTAGTTTTGCTAGAGTTTCTGCTGCAGCTTCAAGTCCAACACTTGCAGCATCTTTTAACCCTGCTTGATCGCGAGAAATCGTGTAGGCTGAATCGCGCTGCATATGCTCGCCCTCTTTACCTATCACCATAGTGCTTATGCTGTGGCGAGTACGTGGAAAGCCTGCAATTAAACCATGGCTGTTACCATATACTCGCAAACCTTGATGCGATGAAAAGCTCGCGCCATCTGAATTCACTATTCGCTCATCGGCGTTTAATGCGGCTTGCTCTGCGGCATGACATAAATCAATCCCTTGCTCTGGGCTTACATCCCAAGGATGAAACAAGTCTAAATCTTTAGGGGCAAACTCAAGCAGTTCTTTATCAGCAATGCCATTACATGGATCGTCTGAAGTGAATTTAGCAATATCGATGGCTTTTTCGACCACAGCACGTAATGTTTTAGGGTTTAAATCAGCCGTTGATGCCGAGCCTTTGTTATTGCCAACATACACGCTAATACCTAAACCACCGTCTTGATTAAACTCAATGGTTTCTACCTCCCCCATGCGCGTACTTACCGACAGCCCAGAAGTGCTTGACATAGCAGCTTCTGCAGCGGTAGCACCTAGTTTTTTAGCATGTTCAAGTACTTCTGATACAGCGTCTTTTACTTGAGAGATTTGCGAATAAATTGGATCTTGGTGTTGGCTTTTCATAAATTCTGTCCTGAGCCCTGAAGGCCATATTGCACACATTTTTTATATTTAAATGCTAACACACTCACTGCACCACATCAGCTAATATTAATCACTAAAAGAATCGCGTATAATAGATGAAGTTATTTTTATTTAAGAGCACCCCATGGCGAAGAAAAAAGGCAAGCCTGCTGAAATTGAAGAAGAAATTATATATGTATCAAAAAGTGAACTTAAGCGCGAAGCGCAAGAGTTTCATCAGTTAGGATCTGAAATTGCCAAAATGGGTAAAAAGCAGCGCGAACGCCTGCCGCTCAATGATGACTTAAAAGAAGCAATGGTGGTTGCTGATAAAATAAGTAATAAAAGTGATGCTTACCGCCGACATTTAAATTACATCGCAAAAACCCTTCGTACGGTAGAAAATATTGAAGAAATTAAAGCGATCATTGATGTCATGCTTAATAAAAATAACCAAGCTGAGGTTATGATCAAAAAAATTGAGCAACTGCGCAGTGATTTAATTGAACAAGGCGATGACTTAATCAACGAAACAATTGAACAATATCCAGCTCTTGAGCGCCAAAAAATGCGCCAAATGGTGCGTAATGCTGCCAAAGAAGTAAAAGCTGAAAAACCAGCGAGAAGCTACAAAGAGTTATTTCAGTACTTAAAAGACGCCATAATGTAACGCAGCCGCGTTATATATTAAAAAGGTGCTGCGGCACCTTTTTTTGTTGTAGATCAAAACCTCCTCCTCTTTGCTTTTTTACAATACGCAGCAACTTAAAAGATAAGGTGCGCGTGATGATTAAACTTCCTCAATGGGATCAAACTTTAATAAACAAATACAATGTATCGGGCCCGCGTTACACGTCTTACCCGACCGCGCTTTCGTTAGCTGATGGTTATCAGCAACAAGATTTGATTAGCGCTATTGAATCATCGCAAACCCGTTCGTTGTCTTTATATATTCATATTCCTTTTTGTAGTCAGCTTTGTTATTACTGTGGCTGTAATAAAGTCATTACTCGCCACCAATCTAAAGCCGATACCTACCTAGACTTTTTAGCTAAAGAAATTGCAGCACAAGCGCCGCTGTTTCAAGATTATCGGGTTGAGCAATTACATTTGGGGGGCGGCACACCAACTTTTTTAACCGCAGCGCAAATGACGCGCTTAGTAAAGCTGCTAGAGCAACACTTTAACTTTAGCGATACCTGCGAGCGCGGTATCGAAATCGACCCTCGCTCACTGGCTGACAATATGCTGGTTGATTTAAGCGAGTTGGGGTTTAATCGTGTGTCATTTGGTATTCAAGATTTTAATGATCAGGTTCAGCTGGCTGTTAATCGCCCTCAGCATGTTGATGAGGTAAAGCAATTAATTACCCAAGCAAAACAGTTGGGCTTTAAATCAATTAATGCTGATATGATTTATGGCTTGCCACTACAAACACCTGAGAGCTTTACGCAAACGATTGAGCAACTGATTGCCTTAAACCCTGACCGCGTTTCAGTATTTAACTACGCTCATTTACCAGAACGTTTTGCCGCCCAACGTAAAATTAAAGACGCCGATTTACCCAGTGCGCATAATAAGCTCACCATGTTTAAAAATACCCTAGAGCAAATGACGCAGGCGGGCTATCAATTTATAGGTATGGATCACTTTGCAAAAGTTGATAATGAGCTAGCCATTGCACAAAATACGGGTCAGCTGCATCGTAATTTTCAAGGCTACACCACTCATGGCGAGTGCGACTTATTGGGCTTAGGTGTTTCGTCTATTTCACAAATAGGCACGGCCATATTACAAAATAAAAAAGAGTTAAAACATTATTATCAAGCAGTTGATGAGCAAGCAGGCAGTGCCATTAATAAAGGCATGCATTTAACCCAAGATGATATTATTCGCGCCGATGCGATTAAGCAGCTTATTTGCCAGTTTGAGCTTGATATGAGCGTATTCGCTAACAGACATAAAATCAGCTTTAATGACTACTTTCAAGATGCTTTAGAGGCACTCGCACCATTAATTGCCGATGAAATGGTAACAATAGAAAACAACCTAATTAGCGTAACACCAAAAGGGAATTTATTTATTCGTATTATTTGTATGTGCTTTGATGCGCATTTACAAAAACAGATAAATGCCACTCGCTTCTCACGCGTTATATAATTTAAAACTAGCACGCATAAAAAAAGCAGACCAAGGTCTGCTTTTTTTATATATGCCGTAAAATCTAAGCGCTAGTTAAAAACCACGTTTTCGCTGCCTTGGGCTGCTTTAAACTCAACAATAATTTTTTTACAGTCAGCTTCTATTTCATCACTCAGTGATTCTTCTGCGCGCCAGCGCGCCGTGTCTTGCTTAAAAATTTCTTTTTTAGCGTACTTTTTGCGCGAATCATGGGTTGGCATTTCTTTTACCACGTCGTACATTTTATAAATACCCGGGTATGCACTCGTTAGGTCGCGCTCAGTATCAAAACTATATTGCGACATAAGCACCCAAATACGTAAGCACCCCTCAGAATAATCACATTGCTTTTCATTCATAGCACGTGCAATTAAATGAATACTATCGGCTAACTTCGCATTACGCTTTAAACGCGACTGTTTTAGCTTTTGCTGTTGCTCTGCCTGTTTTTTGCTAATTAGCTTTTTTTGCACATTTAGCTTATAGAGCAACTGACCCGCATAAAATGCCAAGCCCGCTATAATAGCAGCACCTACAACTAAGGCTAAGATCACTGCTGTACTCATTGCGTGTCCTTATTACTTATCTTCGTCGTCATCTAGCCATTCATTCGCTAGATCGTTTGATAGGTATTGATCAAAGTCTGAATTACTGTCTTCATCGCTGAAGTCATCTTCAAACTCTTCTTCATCTTCAATGCCTAATAATTTACAAAGCACTTGGTGACGCGCTATGCGGCTATTAAAGTATTTTGCATCTTTACCCGTTAGCATTTCACCTTGCTCATGACGCTCAACTAATTTAAGTAAGCGCTCATCATTTTCAAGGGCTTCTAACTCTTGTTCAGGCGTTAATTCTGGTTCAACAGCCTTTTTAAGCTCTGCTACAGGTTTAAGGTTACGTTTCATTTCGATTTTTGGTTCAGCAGCAGGTGCAACTAATGGCACTGCTTTTTTACTACCAACGCGTTTATCTTTAGCAGCCGAACCTGCTTTTTGAGTGTCATTACTCAATGCATCCGGTGCATTACGTGAACCAGGTTTAGCGCCCTTAGTTTTTTTAACACGTTGCTCTTTCAATGCGCGCATTTCTTTAAGCTTATCTTGACTTAAACGAACGGGACCATTTGATGGAATTTTACGTGACTTTTTCTTTCTACTCATATTTTGATCGTCTCACTTAAGAGGTTTTGAGCGAGGCGCAACTCAATGGGCATCGCGGTGCTGGCCTAGCCAGGAGAATTCAGTTTGGGCGTTTTGCGCGCCAAAGCACAGTTAAGGTGCTTTTTTTAACGGGGGGGTATTGTAACAGGACAAATAAAAAGGCGGTAGAGAAAACATCTCTACCGCCTACTAATCTGAGCGCCATTATATGGACACTTCTCCCTTCGACTTTTTAGTCTTTATTGTTTTTATTATTATTTTCTATCCGTATTTTTATTATTTATCTTCCGTGTAGCATTCCATTTTGTTTTTATTATTAAACTTCCATGAGTATTTTATTATTTTCGGTCTTCCTAACACTTTTTTGATATTTCCTTTGGTAGCACACTCTATGTGCTATTCAGTCGTGCCGCGCTACTATCCTTATAACGTTTTCCTATTTGTTATTGTTTTTGCGACAGGGGTTAATTTACTCGTTAATAATTTTGTTACAACTAATTTATATCTTTTTTCTTGTACTACATATGACAAAAAACACTAAAAGCATAAATTACAATAAGTTACATTAAAAAACAAAAATAAAATGAGATTTTTCTTACACTAAAGCATGGTTAATGTCTTACAAGGGAAGGAGCTTTATCGGTCTCAGCACGCACAAAAAAAGCAGCTAAAGCTGCCTTTTTCACTAATTAACATTATATTATGTTAACAACATCTAAATAAATACGACTTTAGTGTAGACCACCAAGGTATTTAGAGAGTGTTTCAATGTCTTTATCTGTTAGTTTCTTTGCAATGTCCTGCATAACACCATTTAGGTCGTTATTACGAACACCATCTCTGAACTGTTCAAGTTGTGACTTGATGTATTCTGGATGTTGGAAAGAAATCTTTGGGAATTTAGCAAGTGAAGAGCCATTACCACGTGGACCATGACAAGCCGCACATGATGGGATACCGCGCTCAGCATCACCTGCTTTATATAACATTGCGCCTGTTTCTTGAACATCTTTCGGTGTAGCACCTTCAGACATGTTCAAAGAAGCAAAGTAAGCAGCCAAGTCTTTCATATCTTGATCACTTAATGGCATTGCCATACCGCTCATTACTGGATTCATACGACCTTCTTTACCGCCCGAAGTCATACCTAATTTAAATTCAGTAAGTTGCTTGTATATGTAATCTGCGTGTTGGCCTGCAATTTTTGGGTAGATGTTAACCGGCGCATTACCGTCTGGGCCGTGACAAGCCGCACACGTTGCTGATTTTTCTTTACCTGCGTTTACATCGCCATCAAATGCTGTTGCGTTGCTTGCTGACAACGCACCAAGCAATATAGTTAAAGATAGTGCTATTTTTTTCATGGTGAATTCTCTGTTTCCGACCCTGTATCATCTACAATATGGATGTTGTGATTTTTATATTCTACACGATATTAAATTCTCTGGCACGTTTTCTACACACATTAAACCTATAAATTATAGGGTTTTGAGTAAAATTAAACGCTAAGCCAGTTAAAATGTACTGTCAGCAATGATCTTACATGCTCAAATACACTTTTTAATAGCTACTTTATAGTATAAAATACGCGCCACGGGTGAATTTGGTTTACCCAATGTTATTTTTTTAAGTTTTAGGAGAGCCTGTGCTCAAATCTCGTATCAAGTATAACACTGCGTCTTTTGTTACAAGCGCGCCAGACATCACTAAATTACCTGCTGATACGGGAATTGAAGTCGCGTTTGCCGGTCGCTCTAATGCGGGTAAATCAAGTGCGCTAAATGCCCTAACCGATCAAAAGTTAGCACGAACCAGTAAAACACCCGGCCGTACTCAGCTGATCAACACCTTTGAACTTGCCGATGTAGATAATATGCGCCTAATTGACCTACCTGGCTATGGGTTTGCAAAAGTGCCGATTGAAATGAAAAAGAAATGGCAAAAATCGCTAGGCGAATACCTGCAAAAACGTCAAAGTTTAAAAGGTATTGTAGTATTAATGGATATTCGTCATCCATTAAAAGATTTAGACCGCGACTTAATTAATTGGGCTGTAGGCAGTGAAATTCCGGTATTGGCACTATTAACTAAAGCCGATAAGCTAAAGCAAGGTCCGCGTAAATCACAAGTTCTTAACGTACGTCGTGAGTTAAGTGAATTAGATGGCGATATTACGGTTCATGCATTTTCATCACTTAAAGGCACCGGCTTACCAGAAGTCGCTAAAAAGCTAGATGAGTGGTATTTAGGCCCAATAGTGGCCGTTCCACCTGCTGATTTAGTAGCGCCAGATAGCGAATAATTACTGTAAGTAAAATTTCTGCTGTGCGGAGGTAATAAAATAGCCGAGTTCATCTGTTTCGGCTATTTCAGCCCACTGATAAAACACATTTCGCGCAACTCGCGCAAAGCAGCCGTAGGGTAACTGCATATAAGGCACAGCCGCACCTTTGTAGTCATTGATATAAAGTGACTCAGAACGACCTAATAGCCATGTGCGGTTTAAGTTATCAATACAACAAATAACGCTTCCCTCTGATGTCGGTTCACTATGCCAATTTACAATAATAAAAGGCGCATCCTTCACCTCGATCGCGATTTTTTCAACGGGTGTTTTTAAGTAAAACTGCCCATCTTCGTTACATAATACACTGGCAAAAAGTTTCACCATTGATTGACGAGTTATTTCACTACCTGCGTAAAACCATTTACCTTGCTCATCAATCAATAATGGTAACTGCCCGCAGTGAGCGGGCTGCCATTGTTCAAAAGGTTTGCTTGGCTCGCTGAGTTGCTTGCTAAGCTCGTTAAGTGAAATCACTGTTTTTTAAATGTCAGTGCAAAAGTAACTGGCACGGCATTAGCAATTGAAGGTAATCCGGCTAATTTTTGTAACTGCATTACCCCTTCGGTGATCTTAAAGTCATCACTGTTGATAATGATAGGGGTGAATGATGCCACACTTAAATCTCCATTGGCCGCACTGCTTACGAGTACATCAACAGCAAGTGGCTTTTTATGACCATGAAAGTCTAGCTCAGCGCTAATACCTTTTAATACGTACTGCCCTGGTTGCTTAATAAGTGACAACTTATCAGATAAGTCAGCGGTTAATACTGCGTTTGCAAACGTGTCAGACTCAAACAATATCTTACTTAAACGTTCGTTACGGATTGGGATAAAGGTTTCGGCTGAGGTTAAATCAACGTTTACGCTAAATTGACCCTGATCGCTCAGCTGCCCTGCTAACTGAGTAAAGTGACTTGCTTCAGCAATGCTATTTTTTTTAATTGATACAAAACTTAATTGGCTTTTATCGTTCAATAGTTGCCAGTTTGCCGATGCAGCACCTGAAACTAGTAAACATGATAAAGATAAACCTGCGATAGCTAACGTTTTAAACATAATGCACTCCTAAAATAAAAAGACTTATACCGGTAAAAATAATACTTTGATCAGCCCAGCTGAAAATCATTAGTTACTGTGTGGTAAATCGAAAATGCTAAGTAGACTGATGGTATCACTTGAAACGCTAAGTGCAATTAGAGAATAAATTTAACGCTTGGATGCAAGACAATAAAAAAACGGCCCATCAAATATATGATAGGCCGATATAGCAAACTGGGGAGAAGCTATTAATACGTTGCATCTTACGATGCATCATCAACAGGATGTCCTACAGGATGAGGACGGGCGGCACTTTACCAAAAGCAAGTGTAAAAATACAAGCATATTATTGATAATCGTAGCGAATTGACGAACCTCTAACGATTTAATACAAACTGCTGTTTAATTTAACTTTTTTTTAACCTGCAAGATAAAGAAAAAGCGCCTAGCGGCGCTTTATGATTCTCTTTTTGGACTCTGTATTTGGGCTATATTAAAACCAGTACAGTAGCGCTAAATTAGTGTGCTTGTTCCCAGTTATCACCTTCGTCAGCTTCAACAATAAGTGGTACATCTAACTGCGCCGCTTGTGACATCAGCTCACAAATCTGTTTGGTATATTGCTCAGTACATTCTTTTTTAATCTCAAATACCAATTCATCGTGTACCTGCATGAGCAGCTTAACTGTATTAGGTGCTTGCTGATTAACCCAAGCATGCACGCTTAACATCGCTTTTTTAATAATATCAGCCGCAGTGCCTTGCATCGGTGCATTAATTGCTGCGCGCTCAGCGCCTTTGCGACGAGCGCCATTGCGCGCATTTATTTCTGGTAAATGTAAGCGACGGCCAAAAATTGTTTCTACATAGCCATTTTCGGCCGCTTTCTCACGCGTTGTTTCCATGTATTCTAAAACACCTGGAAAACGCTCAAAATATTTATCAATATAATGCTGCGCTTCATGGCGTGGTACATCAAGTTGACGTGCTAAACCAAATGCTGACATGCCATAAATTAAGCCAAAGTTTACCGCTTTAGCTTTACGGCGCATATCTGATGTTACCTCTTCAAGCTCAACCCCAAATACTTCAGCAGCCGTGGCACTGTGAACATCTAAGCCATTAGCAAATGCGCTTAGTAATCCCTTATCTTGCGAGAGATGCGCCATAATACGCAGTTCTATTTGGCTGTAATCGGCAGCCACAATTTTATACCCATCTGCGGCAATAAACGCTTCACGAATACGACGCCCTTCCTCTGAACGAATAGGAATATTTTGTAAATTAGGATCGCTTGAGCTTAATCGACCTGTTGCTGTTACCGCTTGGTGATAAGAAGTATGCACTCGCTGCGTGCGTTCATTAACTATCAAGGGTAACTTATCGGTGTAGGTTGATTTGAGCTTAGATAAACCACGATGCTCAATAATCACTTTAGGCAATGGGTAATCATGCGCTAACTCTTGTAGTACTTCTTCTGCTGTAGAGGGCGCGCCTTTGGGTGTTTTTTTGATAACGGGCAATTCGAGCTTTTCAAATAACAGTACCTGAAGTTGCTTTGGTGAGCTTAAGTTAAACGGTTCGCCCGCGATTTCAAACGCTTCTTTTTCAAGCTCAAGTAATCGCTCACCTAAACGTTGGCTATGCGTGGCCAACATGTTGCTGTCGATAGCAACACCGGTGCGCTCAATATCAGAAATAACACTTACTAGTGGCATTTCTATATCTTCAAACACCGATTTTAGTTTTTCATCCGCTTCAAGTTTCGGCCATAACACTTGGTGCAAACGCAAAGTAATATCGGCATCTTCAGCGGCATAAGGCGCTGCTTTTTCAAGTTCTATTTGATTAAATGTAAGCTGCTTTTTACCTTTACCAGCAATATCCTCAAAACTAATATTTTTGTGGCCTAAGTATTTAAGCGCCAACGAGTCCATATCATGACGGGTGCCTACGCTATTAAATACATAAGACTCCAACATAGTGTCGAACTTAATACCATTTAATTCGTAGCCTGCATTGGCAAGCACGCTTTTATCGTATTTAAGATTTTGACCTACTTTAGCTTTATTTTCGTCTGCTAATATTGGCCCCAACTTTTGCATCACAAATTCAAGGCTTAACTGATCGGGCGCACCGGGGTAATCGTGTGCTATTGGTAAATAAGCCGCTTCGCCTGCTTTAACCGCAAAGCTCATACCGACCAATTGCGCTTTCATATACTCTAAACTGGTTGTTTCTGTATCAAAAGCAAATAGCTCAGCTTCATTAAGCTGTTCTATTAATGTCTCAAATTGGGCCTCAGTTAAAATAGTTTCATAGTGCGCATCTTCAACTTTTGGCAGCTCATTCTCTTGCGTTGGTACTGCTAAATGTGTGTCGGCATCTTTTGGGTTGTCTAGCAATTCAGCTAGCCAACGACGAAACTCACATTCACCGTATAAGGCAATTAATTCGTCTTTATTCGGTGTTTGTAATTTAAAAGTATCAAGATCAGATTCAACCTCAACATCACATTTAATAGTGGCAAGCTCATAGCTTAACGGTAAATGATCAATCGCTTTTGCCAGTTTCTCGCCTATTTTACCTTTTATATCAGCAGCATTATCAATTACGCCCTGAAGCGATCCGTACTTTTGTAACCATTTAACTGCTGTTTTAGGTCCACAACCCTCAACGCCAGGAATATTATCTACTTTGTCGCCCATTAAAGCTAAATAATCGATAATAAGTTCAGGTCCAACACCAAACTTTTCAACCACAGTTTCGGGATCTGAAATACTGTCGGTCATGGTATTAATCAAGGTTACATGCTCATTGACCAACTGCGCCATATCTTTATCACCAGTCGATACCAGTACATGACGTTGTTGCTCAGAGGCAATCCGTGCAAAAGTACCGATTACGTCATCGGCTTCCACGCCCTCAATACTAATTAACGGAAAACCCATTGCTTTGATAATACTGTGCAGCGGCGCTATTTGAGTACGCAGATCATCAGGCATTGGCGGACGGTTCGCTTTATACTCACTGTACATATCATTTCTGAAGGTTTTACCTTTGGCGTCAAATACCACCACCATATGTGAGGGATCATATTGTTTGATCAAACTTTTAAGCATGTTTACCACGCCATAAATAGCACCGGTGGCCTCACCCTTAGAGTTGGTTAGATGTGGTGGTGAATGATAAGCACGAAACAAATATGAAGAGCCATCAACTAAAATAAGCGGGTTTTCGGGGATCTGAGCCATGGTAAAATTGGATCCTAAATACAAAAAAGTAATATGAGTGTAAGCATGCCATAAGGCAGTAAATAAAACGACTGTGAATTAATGTGATTAAGAGCGCTACATTTTTAGTAAGTTGTGGATAACTATGTAGATAACACCCACAAGCAGTTCATCCGAAGCATCTTGAAATGCCTAGATTAACTTGTAATTTATTGATTTGTTTAAAAAAAGATAATTCGAGGTTCTTTTTATTATTTTTTTATTAATGTGGAAAAAGCATTTATACCGTCACTGGTTTTATAACCCACCTTAATTATTTACGTCCATTTAAATAACTGGATGAGCATTCTAGCATAATGGATCAAAGATCATAGCGATCCTTTATAATTTTTTTCATGGCTACTAATCACTAAATGGCATATAGCGCATAACAACGTGCTTTGCGCCTAAAAAACGAGCAAATAAATTTTTAAATCGGCTGATTCATCGTGTTAAACTTTATTTAAGAGACTTTAATGGAGCGAAATGATATGAAAAATATAGCTGTAATTTTAGCAGGTTGTGGTGTGTTTGATGGTAGTGAAATTAATGAGGTGGTACTGACTTTATTACACATTGAAAAAAATAATGCTCAGTATCAGTGCTTTGCACCTGATATAGAGCAGTACCACACCATTAATCACATCACTGGTGAAGAAATAACACAGCCGCGAAATGTATTAGTTGAATCAGCTCGCATCACCCGTGGCAATATAAAGTCACTCGCTGAATTAGACGTTACACAATTTGATGCACTCATTGTCCCTGGAGGCTTCGGGGTAGCTAAAAATCTATCTGACTTTGCTATTAATGGCACTAACGCTAAAGTAAACGAGGCAGTACTTAGCGCTTGTAAAGCGTTTGCGGATGCAAAAAAAGCCACTGGTTACATGTGTATTGCACCGGCTCTATTGCCTTTTATTTATCATAAACCTCAGCTTACTATTGGTAATGATAGCGACACAGCCGAGGCTCTTAGCACATTAGGCGCTGAACACGTAGAGTGTAAAGTGAATGATATTGTTATTGATAAAAGCAATAAACTCGTTACGACACCGGCCTATATGTTGGCACAATCCATTATGGATGCAGATGCAGGAATCGATAAGTTAGTGCGTAACGTATTAGCTATGAGTTAGTCGTAAGGGCTTTGATCGCATTAAAGGCGTGATGATCCCGTTTTATAATTTAACTATGCGCTAAACCATGTAATTTTATTGAGTTAAGACAATCATTAGTCGTATTTCTAAATAAAATCGACTCTGAGCATTTTATAAATGACTTAGTGGAGTTATAATTGGTTTAAATTCCGTCATTTAAAATCGTGATTGATCACGTTCAAATTGAAGTGGGCAAGGCAAAATGAAAAAACTATCAGCTGCAGCATTACTTGTGCTAGCAACCACCGCATACGCACAGCCATATGATAACTCTATGACTGAAGATGCAATTAAAAAACGTTTAGCGCCTATCGGTGCTGTTTACCTTGAAGGTGAAAAAGTAGCGGTTGCTGCACCAACAGGGCCTCGTTCAGGCGAGCAAGTATATCAAGCGGCCTGTTTTGCTTGTCATGGTACAGGTGCTTTAGGCGCTCCTAAATCAGCTGACGATTGGGCTCCTCGTATTGCTAAAGGAAAAGATACCTTATTAGATCATGCAATCAACGGCTTCAATGCAATGCCGCCACGTGGTACATGTATGGATTGTTCTGATGATGAAATAAGCGCAGCAATCGACTTTATGACTGCTAAATAAAATCAGTCAGGCTAAAACTATAAATGAAAGGCTTACTCACAGTAAGCCTTTTTTGTTTCTAATTATCGACTTTTCGCAGCATAATTAAGATAAATATCTACTTGACGCAAAATGTTAAAAGTGGAACTATAATGATTAATAACTATACAAAAAATTATAACTGGTTAAACATCATTGGAAGATAAACTCATTGTACCGAGTAGCGTAGTGCGCCAAAATAAACGACTAAAAGCACTATTGAAAAAGTACAAACATGCCTACCACCTCCACAATGCCCTGATACAGTTATCAGAGCAAGCAAGTACTGTTGCCGAATTAACCTTACTTTACCCAGCTATTCATGACATTTTACAAAAGTATGTCCCGAGTAAAAGCTTTTATGTGGTGCTTGTTGAGCCGCAATCACAACAGTTGGAACTGTCTTATTTTTCTGATGAAAAAGATGGAATTTCTGTACCACTTAATCGGGAGAATAATTTTGAAGAAGGCGCAACGGGTTATGTGTTTAAGCAAGGAAAGACCACTTATTTCACTAAGCAACAAATGCATGATGCTGCACAGCAAGGCTTATTCAAAGCATTAGGTACACCTGCAGAACACTGGGTAGGCGTTCCCGTTTATCAAGAAAAAAATATTATTGGCGTATTAGCAGCGCAAAGTTACGACACTGAGCAAGGTTATAGTTCGCAACAAATAAACCTACTTGAAGCAATGTCACTTTATTTAGCGACAGCTATTGAACGCGTTAAGAAACGAGAGTTGCTCGAATCAGAAGTAAAACTAAGAACCCGTGCATTAACGCAAAGCAATGATGCTTTAAATGTTGAAATACAACAGCGAAAAAGCGCCCTGCAACGCCAGCAAATATTATTTAAAATTTCAGAGCTGACAACTCAAGCTAAAAACCTAGATGATGCTTATTTTCAAATACACGAAATAATAAAAACCATTACTTACGCAAAAAATCTTTATATTGCCTTGTATGATAAAGAAACGGGCTGGATTAGTTTTCCTTACAGTGTTGACGAATTTCAAGGCAGCACCCAACCAAGGCGCTTTGCAAAAGGGTACAGTGAGCTGGTGATCAGCACCGAAGAAACACAAATAATTCACCCGCAAAGAGCACAAGAGTTATTAGATAGTGGCATTGTAGAGCGTGAAAAACCAATTGATGAATCTAGAAGAGCCACCAGCTGGCTTGGCGCTCCGCTAAAAACATCGCAAGGAGTTATAGGTTTAATTGTTTGCCAAGCTTATAATAATGAACACCTTTTCACACAAGATGATGCAGAACTCATAACCTTTGTATCGCATCAAATTGCCACGGTATTACAAACAAAATTAGCCTCACAGGCGCTGAAAAAGAGCCACCAAGAGCTCGCTTCTCGAGTAAACGAAAAAACCAAAGAGCTAAGCCAAGCAAATTTGCATTTACAGATGCAAATTGATGAGCGTAAAAAAATAGAGCAGCAGCTGTATCACGATGCGCACCATGACTCATTAACAAGCTTGCCTAATCGTAATTTATTTTTAACGCAGCTAGAAAAAACGCTAAAGTTTTACCAACGTCACCCTGATGAGCACTTTGCGGTACTGTTTATTGATCTTGATAAATTTAAAGATATAAACGACCAGCTTGGGCACCATGCCGGAGACGAATTTTTAATTAGCGTGGGTCAGTTGTTCTCTCAATGTATTCGTGAGCATGATTTATTAGCACGCTTAGGGGGAGATGAATTTGTAATTTTACTCACTCATTTAACCGAGCCAAACCAAGCTGAAGATGTTGCAAATCGAATCATCAACATCATGCGAAAACCTTTCTGTACAAAAGGTATTTGTGTGCAAAGCGGCGCGAGTATTGGTATCACTTATTCAAAACAAAGCTATAAACATACAGATGAAATTATTAGAGATGCTGATGCCGCAATGTATTACGCTAAAAACTCTGGTAAAAATCGCTTCGAATTATTTCACCCGTTACTCACAGAGCCAATGCTGCAACATGAGTCACAAACATTGCACCATCTTGATGTATTACCTATGACGTTTCGTAGCTCAGATATTATTTCTATGGATGAGCATTATCAATATGCCTCATTATTTGAAGCGTTTGGTGAACACCCTGTACTTGGCTTTACTAGTTTTGATATTTTAAAGAAATTTGCAAGTGATAAAGAACAACATACCAAAGTTGAACTACAACTCATCCAACAAGCTTACCAACAAGCACAAAATGCAGAGATAGCCGTTGCGCTATTGCCTTGCTCCAGTTTACTGTTAGAAGAGCATAAATTTTCTTTACTAAAAGCGACACTAAAACAACCGGTAAACAATGAACAGCTTTGCTTGTTGTTTGATGAGCAGGAGCTGCGTTATGCCAGCGCACAGCAATTAGAGAACTTAAAACAGCTTAAAAAACTCGGTCATTCGATTGGCTTAAACAATTTCGCAAAAGACAAATGCGAGCTTAATTTGGTGACTGAAATAGAGTGTGATTATTTACTCCTTAGCTCCACCTTCAGTAAACGAGTATTACAACAAGAAAGCTACGATTTACAGTTGCAGGGGGTGTTGGCTATTACTAAGCTTAAACAGATAAAAGTGATAGCTAAAGGCCCATCAATATTAAACTTTAGAGCTCTTTTAGATAAACACGGCATAAACCTATTCGTTGCTAAACAGCACCCACTAACCAGCGCTATACCAGCTACACTTAAAAACTCAGAATTAAAATAGCGCTAAACACACTTTATTGTGGCTTTTTCAGCATTGCTCTTAAATTTGCAACCCGAGCTTGGCCTTTTTCCATGCGTTCAGCTTGAGTATTAGGCGCTTTTTTGTTTTCAAAGGCTAAGTCATCTTGGGGTAGCTCTTGCACAAATCGACTCAACTCCGTTTGCGATGTTTCACCAAATTGACGACGAATTTTAGCATACGTTAAGGTTAGCTCTTGCTGCGCACGGGTAATACCCACATACGCAAGGCGGCGCTCTTCGTCTACGTTATCTTCATCAATGCTTACTTGGTGTGGTAATAGCCCCTCTTCCATGCCTACCATAAATACATAAGGGTACTCGAGTCCCTTTGAAGCATGCAGCGTAAGTAGTTGTACTGCATCTGCTTCATCTTCTTCCTCGTTACGCTCTAGCATATCGCGCAGGGTCAATTTACTAACCACTTCAGCTAACGTCATTGGCGGATTATCGGCATCGCCAGTCAGCATATCGGTGATCCAACGGTACAGCTCCGAGACATTTTTCATCCGCATTTCGGCGGCTTTGGCACTCGGTGATGATTCATATAAATAGGCTTCATAATTAATATTTCGCACTAAATCTTTGACCGCTTCTAAGGTATCGCTGCGTACTGCGTTATCCGACAGCTCAACCACCCAACGGGCAAACCCAGCTAACGCATTAAAACCACGTCCTTTTAGTCTGTATCCTAAGTCGTTATCAAAACAGGTGGCAAACAAGCTTTGATGTTTTTCATTGGCTAAGGTGCCTAGTTTTTCAAGCGTCACCGTGCCTATTTCACGCCGTGGCGTATTCACGATTCTTAAAAAGGCATTGTCATCATCTTGGTTCACTAAAAGACGTAAGTAAGCCATGATATCTTTAATTTCAGAACGTGAAAAAAACGACATCCCGCCGCTAATTTTATAAGGTATACGGTTACTCATTAACGACTTTTCAAAACCACGCGCTTGGTGATTACCCCGGTACAAAATCGCGTAATCTTTATAGCTGGTGCGCTTCATAAACTTATGAGAAATAATCTCTGCAACCACACGCTCAGATTCATGCTCTTCATCGCGACAACCAATGACTTTAATTTGCTCACCATAGCCAAGTTCACTAAAGAGCTTTTTTTCAAACTCATGGGGGTTATTTGCAATTAATATATTAGCCGCTTTAAGAATGCGCCCTGCACTACGGTAATTTTGCTCTAGTTTTATTAATCTTAATCCTGGATAGTCTTTACTTAATAGCACCAAGTTTTGTGGGCGAGCACCACGCCAAGAGTAAATTGACTGATCGTCATCTCCTACCACAGTAAACCGTGCACGTTCACCAACCAGCAATTTTACTAATTGGTATTGGCTGGTATTAGTATCTTGGTATTCATCCACCAGTAAATACCGAAAACGCTGCTGCCAACGTTCACGTGAAGTGGCGTTACTGCTTAAAAGCAGCGTGGGGATCATAATTAAATCATCAAAGTCGAGTGCATTATAAGCGCGAAGTTGGTTTTGATAGCGTGCGTACAATTGAGCGAACAAGGCTTTTTGTGGCTCTCTGGCTTCGCGAATAGCTTGCTCTGGTAAAATGAGTTCATTCTTCCAGCTACCAATTTGCATTTTAAGTAGATTAAGTAAGTCTTTGTCTTTTTTAAGCTCATCTTCGGTTAAATCACCGAGTAGTTGATTCGTATCTTGGTCGTCAAACAGCGAAAAACCAGGCTTAAAACCCAGTGTTTTTAACTCTTTTTTGATGATTTCAAGCCCGAGTGTATGAAATGTAGAGACCCATAAACCTTTAGACTCTTGCTTTCCTAAGGTTTGCAAAACCCGCTCGCGCATTTCTTTAGCCGCTTTATTGGTAAAGGTAACCGCCGCAATATTACGCGCTTGATACTCACACTTCTGTACTAAGTAAGCAATTTTGTTGGTGATAACTCGTGTTTTACCCGAGCCTGCCCCAGCTAATACTAAGCAAGGACCACTAATGTACTTTACCGCTTCATCTTGTTTAGGATTGAGTTTCATAACGACCAGCTGATTACAAAAAGACGGGCAATTTTAACGTAATCACTACAATACGCCTAGCCAATAAGGTAATATTAGTTATTATCATTTTAGGCAACAGGCAAGGGACGACTATGATTAACCCAGCAAAACTTGAAGAAATTGCGAAACAGATCACTAATAACATGCCACAAGGTGTAAAAAACCTGGCTGATACACTTGAAGGTAAAACCAAGCAAGTGTTACAAAATAAGCTTGCCGAAATGGACTTTGTAAGCCGTGAAGAGTTTGATATTCAAAGCCAAGTGCTGATCCGCACCCGTGAAAAGCTAACTGAATTAGAAGCAAAAGTAGCGATACTTGAACAGCAATTATCGGCAAAAACAGACGCAGAATAATAAATATAACGCCATAGACGAACCTGCTTTATGGCGCTAATCACTCAGTTATTCAAATAGCTCGTCGAGCACATAGTAACCCGTTGCTTGTTGCTGCTCTATGCTCACCCTTAGCAATTTATTAGCTACTTGCTCACCGGTTATTGGTCTATACCGTTTGAAGATGCCAAAACGCGTTAACAGTGGCAGTACCACCCCACCTAACTTTTCTGCAATTCTAAGCTCTGATCGCTCGCCGACTAACAAAGACGGTTGCAATATACTCAAGCGCGAAAAACCAAGCTGCTTTACCTGCTGCTCAAGTTCCCCTTTGATTTTTAGGTAACGGCTCATGCTATGCGCATTTGCGCCACTTGATGACACCAAACAATAATGAGGAACACCGTTATTGGCCGCCATTTGCGCACAAATAAATTGGTATTCAAAATCAACTTTACGCTGTCCTGCTGCGCTTCCAGCTTGCTTTAACGTGGTGCCTAAGCAGGAAAAAAACACGTCACCTTTGAATAACTCAACGTAATGTGTCAGGTTCTCAAAATCAATAACATGGCTAGTTAATTTAGAATGAGAAAAGTCTAATTGGCGGCGCGATAAGCTCACTACTTTCGTATAGCAAGGAGATGCTAACAGCTGTTGTAATAACTGGCTGCCCACTAAGCCGGTACTGCCGATTATTAGCGCCGTTTTAGCCATATTAAGCGTGACTACCCGCTGACTTGTTCAGTACATGGTGTACTGCTTTTTTATAGCTAGTGCATTCTTCTTCAGCGCAGCTAACTACCGACTCTAAATCATGCAAGTGACCGTTTTCTAATCCATATACCCAGCCATGCACAGTGAGCTCTTGACCTCGTAACCAAGCATCTTGAACAATGCTAGTGCGCGATACGTTACGCACTTGCTCAATTACATTAAGCTCAATTAAACGATCAAGACGCTGTTTTTCTGGTAGAGCATTAAGTTGCTCTAAATGCTTTTCTTTTACATCACCAACATGGCGTAGCCAGTTATCAATAAAGCCAAAGCGGTCTTCGTTTAATACCGCTTGTACACCACCACAACCGTAGTGGCCAACAACCATAATATGTTTAACTTTTAATACTTCAACCGCATACTGCATAACCGATAAGCAATTATGATCTGTGTGCACTACCACGTTGGCAACATTACGATGCACAAACAATTCACCTGGTAATAAATCAACAATTTGATTAGCAGGAACTCGTGAGTCAGAACAACCAATCCATAAATACTCTGGATTTTGTTGCATCGATAAAACTTTAAAAAATTCGGGATTAGCTTCGCTCGTTCTAGATGCCCAGCGTTTATTATTTTCTAGTAGGTTATTTAAATTTCTCATTACATCTCTTTTAGGTCGAGGGCGTTAAACTGGCTAAAATTAAAATATTACGGGGTGTTAATTGCTTCTCACAAAATGTACTAACACTGACGTTATAGCCTTGCTGTTGCAAATATAAAGCACGATCGAGCACAAGCCAAACTTCTATTGCTCTTCTAAACACATGTCGAACCAGTTCAACTCGCTCGGTTATCTTTTTTCGCGCCTGCCCAATCAATAAAAATTTATTGTAATCAATATCTTTTGGCAGTTTTAAGGCTTTTTTATCTGCCGCCCACTTACAAAATGATTCAAACGAATCTGAAAATATTGCTTTATTCACTGAGGGCACACTAACATACGCCGACTCACCGGTGAGTGACTTTCTTAAATCATCAAACCCGAGTCGCCACTCAACTTCTGTTTTTCGTACTTTGCCCACTCGCGATGGAGCTGTGACGGTTTCTTGCAAGGCGAGTTTTAAATCTCGATGAGTTAAATTAAGCGCACTTCGCTTCGCCTGTTCGCTCATTGCTTGATAATTATTATCAGTAAATAAATGATAGCAACAAGGTGAAAAGCTAATTTGTGGTACTTTTGCTGCACTGGCTTGATGCATAAAAGTTTGGTGTAACGCACCGCAGGCATGCAAAGCGACAGCATGAGTGTGTGGGCTAAAAAAATCCTGAGTGTTATCTGTGAGTACATCAGCTTGGCTAAATTGTATTGCAAGTCCCTGCTGCTGTGCACTTTTTTGCCCTTGTTCACACAAATGAGATTGTAGCTCAACGCTGTGTACACTCTGCGCACCATTAAAAGCTAACATTCGCCCTAAATGGCCTTTGCCTGCACACCACTCTAATACAGGCTGATTACTAGTGGGCAATGCGCCAACAAAATCTTGTAGCTGAGTAAACTTTCGTCCTTTAATACCGTTACTAATCCAAAACGGATAATCCGTTCGACTGCTTGTTATGACAGGGAGTGAAGCTAATCGGCTTAATTGCTCCATACCGGGTATGTAAGGTGAAAAAAACTGATAAAGTTGCGCTTGATCAGTATCTAACTCAGCAACGTCCTGATCAGTTAAAGCAGTTAGGGGGTCGTGTAATTCAGGCCATGGTAAACAGTCAAAATCAAACGCAGTACATTGCCAATACGAGCGCGTATTCATCAGTAACGAATCGAGGGCAGTAAATTGCTCAGTTAAGGTCATAACAGCTTAAAATATTAAAAAGGCAATAAATTATACCAGTACACTCGCGCCTAATTAAGCGGTTATTTTTTTAACCTCGCAGAGCAAGGGGATTACTTAACTTTCCCACCTTTTCTATTGGTTAAATTAGCCATTAGCGTGCTTTGAACATTAACCGTAAATAAAGGGGAATAGAAATAATACTAATAATAATGGCTGCAATCAGCATCCAAGAAAGCTGCAACGTTTCTTGTTTTTTATATTTATAAATAAAATCGGCTTTTACTTCGTCAAACTTTGTTTGGTCAATCTCATATAAATCAGCAATTAAACGCCATTTGGCCATCGACATATTACCCACATTGGTGCTTGGTGGCGCAATATAGTCTTTTAGTACTTCGGCCTCATAAGCTAATTGATGAAAACTACGCTCAGGGGCATAAAACTGCTGAGTAATGGCGATGGCTTCATCCATATTCATTACCGCATAGCGCCACCCTTTTAAACTCGCTTGGTAAAACTTTTCTACCGTATCGGGGTGGTACTTAATCATGTTATCACTGGTAAATAAAATATCTGCGTATACGTCCATACCATAACGTTGTGGACATATAAGTCGATGAGCAATACCTTGCTGATCCATATAATAAGGTAAGTCGGTAACATAGACTTCGATGGCATCTATTTTATTTTCCATCCATGCTTTTTGTAATTTATCGCCTTTGTATATAGCCAACTTTTCGATATTTATACCGCTGCGCTTGAGCATAGTTAACAACTCAGAATTGCTCTCTTTACTCACTTCACTTACACATTTATTGACAAAATCACGGGCATGAAAAATATCAGAGCTTTCTTTGACCATCCAGCAATAAGGAGAAAACTGTAATATGGCAGCCATGGCTACAAAGGGTTTACCTGCAATACGCTGCTGTAAAATACCAGAATGCGCAACCCCAAACTGGGCTTCACCACGCTCTACCGCGCCAAAACTATTTGGTCGTTTTGGATCGGCAGGCACAATAGTGACGTCTAAACCGGCCTCATCATAATACCCTTTTTGCTGAGCCATATAATAACCCGCAAATTGAAATTGATGTGTCCACTTTAATTGTAGTGTGACTGATTCCTGCGCCATTAACTGGCTACAAAAAAGGCAGACGCTAATTATCATTCCTTTAAGTAACAAAGAGAGTTTCCAAAAAACGTAGTGATTAACGTAACTATATGTAAAGCAGCTGATAAAGCAAGCATCCACAGAAGATGCCTGCTTAAAATAGGATTATGCTAAGGCGAGCTTTTCAAGCTTTTCTGCTTGAGGTTGTGTGGTTAAAAACTGGGTGAAACACGGGTTATGGGTTTCGTCTTGAACACTGTAACCTAAGCGGTTTAAGTGCTCATTAAACATCTCATATTGACTTGGTTCAATAGCAAAACCTGCCAATACATTACCCGTTGAACCGCCATGATTACGGTAGTGAAATAAAGTGATATTCCAATTACTACCCAGTGTATCTAAAAAGCGCGCTAATGCACCTGGGTACTCTGGAAACTCAAACCGCAGTAAGCGTTCATGTAGCTGCTCTGGCGCTTTACCACCAACCATATACCGTACATGAAGTTTTGCTAATTCATTATCTGACAAGTCGCAAAACGAATAGCCATTATCGGTCAGGCTTTGTTTAAGCTCCTCAAGTTCTGCTAATCCTTGACGCAGTGCAATACCAACAAAAATTTGCGCCTCGCCAGGCCCTGCATATCGGTAGTTAAATTCGGTAATAGCGCGCCCACCGAGTGAGGCACAAAATTGTTTAAAGCTACCGCGTTTTTCATCAATTGTTACCGCTAATAATGCTTCGTTCTTCTCACCTAATGCAGTTCGTTCAGCTACATAGCGTAAGCGATCAAAATTTAAATTAGCACCAGACAAAATAGCCGCTAAGTTTAACCCCTTTAAACCCGACTGCTGAGACCATTTTTTAAGCCCTGCAGTTGCAAGTGCGCCTGAAGGTTCGGCAATAGCACGGGTTGATACAAAAATATCTTGCATGGCAGCACATATTTCATCATCTGATACGGTCACCACTTCATCGCAAAACTTTTGCGCCAGTCTAAATGTTTCGCTACCAATTATTTTTACGGCAACACCATCGGCAAAGCTTCCTACTCTTTCTAGCTCTACAGGCTCTCCCGCTTCCATGGCAGCTTTTAAACAAGCGCTTTCATTAGCCTCGACCCCAATCACTTTGATATCTGGGCGCAGCGATTTAATGTACACCGCCATACCCGCCAGCAATCCGCCGCCGCCAACAGGAATAAATACCACGTCTAAGTCGTTCAGCTGTTGCATTAGTTCACGGGCAACTGTGCCTTGACCAACAATGACATCGGGGTCATCAAATGGAGGGACAAATACGCCGTTTCGCTGCTCAGTTAATTCAAGCGCATACGCCTTTGCCGCATCAAATTGATGACCATGTAACACGACTTCCCCACCCAATGCCCTTACCGCATTAACCTTAATTTCAGGCGTCGTTACGGGCATAACAATGGTGGCTTTATGCCCTAGGTGTGAAGCACTCAGCGCCACTCCTTGAGCATGATTGCCTGCCGATGCGGTTATCACGACCGAGCCCTTTGGCAGCTTATTTAATTTATTAAAAGCACCGCGTAATTTAAACGAGTACACCGGTTGCTGATCTTCACGCTTTAACCAAACATGATTACCTAATCGTGCACTCAATTCGGCCATTTCACTCACCTCAGTCACCTTAGCTAAAGGCTCCATATTGGCTTGGATAATAGCGCGAAAATAATCGAGTTCTTGAGAAACCATACCTAACTAAGCTCCTCCAGTTTGGCTAAATCGCGCACCGCACCTTTATCGGCACTGGTTGCAAGTAGCGCATACGCTTTAAGCGCAGATGACACATAACGATCGCGGTTAAGCGGCTTATAAGCTTGTTTACCACGAGCCAATTGTTTTTGCCTGCGAGCTTCAAGTTCCTCATCGCTTAATGCTAAAGTGATTTCTCGAGTAGCGATATCGATGATAATTTTATCGCCATTTTCAACATAAGCTATCGCGCCACCGCTGGCAGCCTCGGGAGACACATGGCCAATCGATAGACCCGACGTGCCACCTGAAAAACGCCCATCAGTAATTAATGCACATTGCTCTGCCAAACCTTTTGATTTTAAATAGCTAGTTGGGTATAGCATTTCTTGCATGCCTGGGCCGCCTTTAGGGCCTTCGTAACGAATTACAACTACATCGCCGGCTTTTACTTCACCATTTAAAATCCCTTCTACAGAGTCATCTTGAGACTCATAAACAACAGCAGTGCCTTCAAAGTGCAGCATTTCATCGACAACGCCGGCACTTTTAACAATACAGCCATCAACCGCTAAATTACCTGAAAGTACCGCGAGGCCGCCATCTTGACGAAATGCATGTTCAACACTGCGAATACAACCATGTTCACGGTCATTATCCCCTTCGTCCCAACGGCAATCTTGGCTCATGGCTTTAGTAGTACGAATACCAGCGGGACCCGCGCGGTAAAACTTTCGCGCCACTTCGTTATTAGGATCCGTTGCATCCCATTTTTTTACCAGCTCACCCATGGTCATGCCGGCAACATGATTAACCGATAAATCAACCAAGCCGGCTTTACCAAGCTCGCGTACTATGGCCATCATGCCACCAGCGCGGTGTACGTCTTCAATATGGTATTGCGCGGTAGCTGGGGCAACTTTACATAAAAACGGGGTTTTACGTGAAAGTTCATCAATGTGTGACATATCAAAATCAACGCCAGCTTCTTGTGCCGCTGCGAGTAAATGTAATACCGTATTTGATGAGCCGCCCATGGCAATATCAACCACCATAGAGTTCATAAATGCGGTTTTATTAGCGATGGCACGAGGCAGTACGTCTTGGTTATCTTTTTGGTAATACTCGCGGCATAAATCAACGATGCGAGCACCTGCTTCAACATACAATTGTTTACGGTCTTTGTGGGTCGCAAGCGTGGTACCGTTACCCGGCAGCGCAAGGCCTATTGCTTCTAATAAACAGTTCATTGAGTTGGCAGTAAACATCCCTGAACACGACCCACAGGTAGGGCATGCAGAGCGTTCAACTTGCTCTGAGTCGGCATCACTTACCGATTCATCGGCACCTTTAACCATGGCATCTACTAAATCGAGTTTAATATCGATATTGGCTAATTTAGTTTTACCCGCCTCCATAGGGCCACCCGATACAAAAATAACCGGTATATTTAAACGCAGCGCCGCTAACATCATCCCAGGGGTGATTTTGTCGCAGTTTGAGATACAAATCATCGCATCAGCACAATGGCCATTGACCATGTACTCTACCGAGTCGGCTATTAAATCGCGCGATGGCAGTGAATAAAGCATACCGCCGTGCCCCATGGCAATACCGTCATCTATGGCGATGGTATTAAATTCTTTTGGAACACCGCCCGCTTGGGTGATGGTTTCAGCCATTAGTTCACTAAGCTGATTAAGATGCACATGCCCCGGCACAAATTGTGTAAATGAGTTAACCACAGCAATAATTGGTTTACCAAAGTCGGTGTCGGTCATGCCTGTTGCACGCCATAATGCTCTTGCGCCTGCGCGTTTACGTCCTTCAGTAGTCGTTGCACTTCTTAATTTAGCCATAGTTACCTCAGTATTTGCCGCAATAAATGCGGGCATTCCTCATTCTTAAAATTGATGAGTAACCACGTGAACAGTTACTCGTAAAATCTGTTAAATTTTTTGTTATACAGCTTGTTGCTGTAAGCTTTGCAGCGTGACATGTTTCACATCAACCAATTTATTTAGTTGACTGGTAAGCAAATAAATTGGTTTATCGCTATCAACCGTCATGGCCATATTATATTGGCCATCGTCCATATTGAGCTGCAAGTGAGTTAAATCAAAACCACGATGACGCACGACACGTAAAAAGCGCTCGATTGCGACACTTTGGCTTTTTAAGGCAATAGTTAAACTGTGTTTCATTGTGCTTTCTCCGTCATCATTTCATCGTTAGCAGCCCCAGGTGGAACAAGTGGCCATACGTTTTCTTTATCATCAATACAAGCATGAACAATGTAAGGTCCATCGCTATTTAATAAGGCTGTGATTGCATCATCCACTTGGTTAGCGTGGGTAATCGTTTGTCCCGCAATACCAAACACAGCAGCAAGTTGGACAAAATCAGGGTTGTCTGACAGGTTAGTTTCGCTGTAACGCCCTTCAAAAAATAGCTCCTGCCATTGGCGTACCATGCCTAAACGCTGGTTATCAAGTATCAGTATTTTTACTGGTAAATTATTACGACGAATAGTGGCAAGCTCTTGGATATTCATCATGATTGAGCCATCACCTGATACGGTGATCACAAAGTCATCTTTTCTCGCTATTTGTGCGCCGATTGCCGCAGGTAAACCAAATCCCATGGTGCCTGCACCGCCACTGCTTAAGTGGTTGCATGGATGGTTAAATTTCATATGCTGCGCAACCCACATTTGGTGCTGACCCACATCGCAGCAAACAACACTGGTGCTTGGCATACGCTGGCTTAGTTGATTAAGCAAATAAGGGGCAAATACTTTTTCACCAGGATAGTCGTAGCGCCATGCATGCTTAACCATCATTTGTTTATTATGATCGCACCACGCTTTTGGCGTAACGACGCACTCAAGGGCGGGAAGTGAGGTTTTTAAATCAGCAATTAAAGAAGCCTTTGCGGGTTTACGCTTACCGACCTCGGCTGCATCTATGTCTAAATGAATCACGTTTGCTTTTGCAGCAAACTTAGCTAAGTTGCCTGTTACACGGTCATCAAAGCGAGCACCAATACACACTAATACATCACATTCTTGCACCGCTAAATTAGCGGCTTGACCACCATGCATACCTAGCATGCCTAAATCATATTCGTAATCAGGTAATACACTGCCCAATGCTTTAAGGGTTGAAACCGCAGGCATTTGCGTTTTATTTAAAAATTGCATTAATTCATTTTGCGCATCAGCGGCATGAACGCCCCCACCAACATACGCTACGGGTTGCTTGGCTTCACTGAGTAATTGATTGGCGATAGCAACTTGGTTTAAATTAAGTTGCGGTAAGTATTCATCTGCCGCTAACCAAGGTTTAAAAGGCACCTGCACCATTTGAATGTCTTTGGGGATATCAACTAAAACGGGGCCTGGACGGCCGCTTTGTGCTAAATGCATCGCTTCTTGTAATATTTCGGCTAAATCTTCTGCTCGCTCAACCATGTAACTGTGTTTAGTACACGAAAGCGACATGCCAAGCACGTCAATTTCCTGAAAAGCATCAGAGCCAATAGCGGCGGTTGGTACTTGCCCTGTAATAGCAAGTAAAGGCACTGAGTCCATCATGGCATCTGCCAATGCGGTAATTAAATTAGTAGCTCCAGGGCCTGATGTTGCCAAGCACACACCTAAACGTCCAGTACTGCGTGCATAGCCCACGGCGGCAAACCCTGCACCTTGCTCATGACGAGTAAGGTAATGTTTTACAGGCGCACCATACAAGGCATCGTAAATGGGCATAATAGCACCACCTGGGTAGCCAAATACTTCATCTACGCCGTGTTTGGCGAGTAAATCTATTGTTAGTTCTGCGCCTGTCATTAGTAAATCCTCATTCCTGTGTGACAACCCATTAAAAATTTAACTCTAAAACTAAAAAGCCCCCCGGACGGTTAAGTGCGGAGGGCTTTTCAATGCTTAGTTTTTTAAAGCACTACGAAGCCCTCGCGGGAATAATCACCACGATAATAATCAGGACTAGGTTAAGTGCATTTTTAAGCATAAAATTCAGTACCATTTAAGATTTAGTCATTGCGAACATCTTGTTTCGCTGTCTTTTTATATTATTACCGCGCTCAGGGCGGTAAGTCAACACCAAATTCAATTCAAAATAATTATAAAAACACGCTTACTCAGGTTTTAAAATTCAATTAAACCAGGTTAAATAGATTTTTTATCCCTTCATTTCAACTCAGGAAATTCACTATTCTTATAACACTGAATTCTGGTTTGATTAATTTTTAGTAAGCCACCTCATTTTTATCTAACAAAATTAAAATAAATCGATTTCTTAAGAGTTTCTTAAGTCTGGCAGCCTAGCATAACAACGTTCACGAAAAAGAGGCGTGTTATGAACTCAACTTTCAAACTCAGTAAGCAACCGCAAGAAAATACTAAAAAACGCTTTTATTTTAATTGCAGTGCTAATGCATTCATTATTTTTATGGCTTGTTATTACGGCTTAGTTATTAATATTCCATTTATGCATGGTGCGTTTAGCGCTATTACCTCGTTGCACACATTTTCATGGCTATTTTTGTTTTCTGTGCCGTTACTACTGATTTGTTTGCTAATCATATTCTTTTCAGTGGTTTCTATTCGGGGAATACTAAAACCCATTAACTACTTGCTGCTAGTGCTCTCGAGTGCGGCGTTATATGGCTCATTGAACTATGGTGTGGTGTTTGATTATTCCATGATACAAAACACCGTCGAAACTGACTCTAGTGAAGCGTTAAGCTATTTAAACCTGCAACTCGTTGGCTTTTTACTGCTTTTTGCCGCATTACCTGTCTTTATTTTGAGTAGAATAAAAATAAACTGCGCTCGCCCATACAAAGAAGTTATTAGCCGTCTTAAACTGCTTTTAGCAAGCTTTGCACTGATTGCATTAGTGGTCGTTAACTTTTACGCCGATTACGCGGCAACGGGTCGTAATAACCGTATTCTTAAAAAAGAAATTATTCCATTTCAATATCTCTCTAGTGGCTACAAATACGCCCGTGACCAGTTACTTTATAGCGATATTGAATTTAAAAATATTGATACCACGCCAACTTTAGCATCGCCAAGCACAACACGAGTTACTGTCATCGTGGTAGGTGAAACCGCTCGAGCTGAAAATTTTTCCTACCAAGGCTATGAGCGTAATACCAACCAATACACGCAAAAACATAATGTCACTTATTTCGATAACGTATCGTCGTGTGGCACGGCCACAGCAGTGTCAGTACCATGTATGTTTTCACTGCAAACTCATGCCAATTTTTCTCGTTTAGACAGTGATAACCAGCAAAACGTAATTGATTTGATACAACAAGCAGGCGCAGATGTCTTGTGGGTTGATAATAATAGTGGCTGTAAAAACGTCTGCACGCGCGTACCTACTATTAGTATTGATACCAAAGCATCCGAACTATGTGATGGTAAATACTGTTTTGATGAAGCGTTACTAGCCCCACTAAAGCACAAGCTTGCCAATTTGAGTCAGGCTAATACGGTTATAGTGCTGCATATGATGGGTTCACATGGCCCTACTTACTTTAAGCGCTACCCTGAAAAATTTAAACAATTTAGTCCTACCTGCGACCGCAGCGATATTCAAAACTGCAGCGCTGAAGAACTGGTTAATACCTATGACAATACAATTGCTTATAGTGACTTTATCAACGCCCAAGTTATTGAACAATTAAAGGCACTGCCAGCTAATATTGATAAGCAATTACTGTATGTGTCTGACCATGGCGAGTCGCTCGGTGAAAATGGCGCGTACTTACATGGCTTCCCCTATGCATTTGCACCAACAGCTCAAACCCATGTACCTCTTTACATCTGGGCTGATGAGCATAATCAGCGCATTACAGCCAAGTGTCTCAACAACTTAAATAGCACTTTAGCGCAATCACACGATGCTATTTTTCACACCCTTTTAAACTTAACCGGTGTTGCGAGTAAAACCTATCAAACCTCTGAAGATTTACTCGCGTCATGTCAAACGATTAACCATAGCGAAACTAAAATATGAATAATAAAACCGTTATAAAACGCCAAGGCCTAATGCGCCTAATTTTTACCTTAAGCCATACATTTAACGGCCTAAAATGGATGAGCCGATTTGAGGCTGCTTTTCAGCAAGAGTTGGTTTTATTTAGTTTGCTAGGCGTATTTGCCTGCTTGCAAGAAATTACTTTAAGTAGCAAATTAATATTGATTGCCAGCTTATTGTTTGTGTTATTTGCTGAGTTGGTCAATACCGCAGTCGAAGTGGTGGTTGATCGCATCGGCAGCGAATATCATGAACTATCAGGCCTAGCTAAAGATATTGCATCCGCCAGTGTCTTTATCGCCATGCTTATTGCTATTTTAGTTTGGTGGTCTGTGCTATGGACTTAATCAGTAGCACTAAAAAAGTACTGGGGCCATTGTGGGTTTTAGCGGTATTTTTTTTCGCACTCCTATGCTTGCTAACTTTTGCGCGATTAGGTTTAAGTTTGTGGCAAAGTGGCCGTGTATTTACCGAAGGCGCCTGGCACTTTCTTTTTGTAGGCGGTTTACGTGTTGATATAGCAACATTATGCTACATCATAACCCCCGCTTTGTTACTAACACTTGCAGCACATGCTCTCAAATTAACTGCTTATATTCGAGGAGTCGTAAAGTGGTATTTAGTAATAATGGCTGCAATGTTAGTGTTTTTTGAGGTTATTACACCCACGTTTATTAACGAATACGACTTACGCCCTAATCGCCTATTTATTGAATACCTTATTTATCCTAAAGAAGTCTCTAAAATGATTTTTTCAGGTTACAAACTCGAAGTCCTCTTCGCTGTTTTAGCGCTCGTTTTCACCATTAAATTTGCTAATAAAATTCTTACTCAGCAATGGCAAAACCGCTCTTCACTAGGGGCAATAAAACTATCACTATTAGCTGTTATTATATGTAGCATAACACTGTTAGGCGCTCGAAATTCATTAGGCCATCGTCCATTAAACCCCGCTATGGTGGCATTTTCGACCGACCACTTGCTGAATGACCTCACGCTTAATTCATTATATAGCGTAGCATTTGCGTTAAAACAGCTCTCCAATGAGCAATCAAGTCAGGCATATTATGGCAAGGTCCCTCAAGAGGAGTTACTCGCCACAGTGCGCAGTACCATGCAAAATCCTCAAGCAATATTTAATAATCCAAATGCCCCTACCCGCACTTTTCATCAGGCAAGCTACCAAGGTAAAAAGAAAAACCTGGTTATTATTCTGCAAGAAAGCTTGGGCGCTCGTTATGTAGGTACCTTAGGTGGCTTACCCTTAACGCCTAATATAGATGCACTTTATCAACAGGGCTGGGGATTTGATAACTTATACGCTACCGGCACTCGCTCTGTACGCGGTATTGAAGCAGTTATAACCGGTTTTACACCGACTCCCTCACGCGCCGTTGTAAAACTCGATAAATCACAACGTGACTTTTTTACCTTGGCTAGTTTTTTAGCAAAGCAGGACTACCATACTCAGTTTATTTATGGTGGAGAAAGTCACTTTGACAACATGCGTAGCTTCTTTTTGGGTAACGGCTTTAGTGATATTGTTGATAGTGAAAGCTTCGCTAACATTAACTTTAATGGTTCATGGGGCGCATCTGACGAAGATTTATTTACTCAAGCAGATAAAGAGCTGAATAAATTACAACAACAGCAAAAGCCATTTTTTAGTCTGATTTTTAGTAGTTCTAATCATAGCCCTTATGAATTTCCGGACGGTAAAATAGCCCTGTTTGAGCAACCAAAGCAAAGCCGTAATAACGCAGCTAAATATGCAGATTATGCCCTAGGCACATTCATTGAAAAGGCGAAAAAATCATCTTACTGGGACGATACTGTGTTTATAGTGATTGCTGATCACGACTCACGCGTGTCTGGTTCCAGCCTTGTACCTATTGATCACTTTAGAATTCCTGCGGTTATTTTTGGAAACGGTATTAAGCCCAAACGCGATCATCAATTAGCCAGTCAGCTGGATATTCCTACCACCTTACTGTCGCTTATTGGCGCCAGCGGTGAACACCCAATGATTGGTCACGATCTCACTCGCCCTGTGGCCAAAAATAAGCAGCGTGCAATGATGCAGTACGATAAAAACTTTGCTTACATGCAAAATGATAACGTTGTTATTTTGCAGCCAGATAAACCGGCAACCACCTATATTTATAAAAATAAGCAATTACACCCCAGACATAACGATAGCGCACTCATCAAGCAAGCTCGTGCGCTGGCTAATTATGGCAACATGGCCTACAGCAATAATTGGTATCAATAACACCGAAAAATGCCTGATTGATTAATCAGGCATTTTTACGTTACCTATAAAGTAAACTAAGTTAGTATTTATAAAACGACTTAAACTTGGATAGGATTTTATGAACGTGTCATTACGTATTAGTCATTTATTTATGGTGTTATTACTTTTAGCCTTTAGCGTCAATGGCTATGCAGCACCGGCTCTATTCAAAATAGAAAAACAAGGCGCTAGCTCGTATTTATTTGGCACCGTGCATGTGGGTGATGCCAGCATGAAAGGGCTACCACAAAAAGTGACTCACGCACTGGATAACAGTAATCAAGTTGTTGTTGAAGTGGATATAAGTAAACTATCACCATTACAAATGCAACAACGTTCTATGCCGTTTATGCTGCTTACTAACGGGCGTACGCTACAGAGCGAGCTTTCAGAAAAAAATTATCAACTCCTCAAAGACTACTTTGCTAAAAAATCGATTGATATTGCCATGTTCAACAGTTTTAAACCTTGGGCTGTCATGTTGACCATGATGCAAATTGAGTTTCAAAACGCGGGCTATTCAGATAAAAACGGCATCGATAAGCAAATACTCGAGTACGCGCAAAAGCACAGTATTAACATTGCAGAGCTTGAAACCATAGAGCAACAACTACAGATGTTTAATGGCTTAGAGTCATTAAGCAATGCCATGATGGCAGAAACTTTTGAGCAACTAAGCGATATTAATACCTACTTTATCACCCTAGTGGATGCATGGAAAAAGGGCGATATGCAAACCCTAACCAGCTATTACCACACCAGTTTTGATGACAGCCAATACGGTCAACAAAGCGAGCAAGTGATGCTGATTGAGCGCAATAATAATTGGGTCACTCAGCTCACGCCTAAACTTGAACAAGGTAAGGTGTTTATTGCGGTAGGTGCTCTGCACTTAGTTGAGCAGCATGGTTTAATTAAACAACTTCGCGACCAAGGGTTTAAGGTTACTCAGTTATAAACAAGCTTACATAAGCGTCTCACTATGAGCAGCATGTTGCCCATAGTGAGCCGGTTTAAAATCTTCCATTTTTAAGGTGTGTTCAATCCCTTTAATGGTATCTGCTGCATGATGGTTTACATAAATAACGGTACTCGTTTTTGCAGCACACACCTTTTCAATCAGCAGTAAAACGCGTTGACGATTTGCCTCATCAAGCCCTAAACATGGCTCATCTAAAATAAGCAAAGCAGGATGTTTAACCATTGCGCGCACAATCAGTAATAGTCGCTGATCGCCATACGATAGCTGGGTAAAAGCGCTATTTGTTTTGTCACTTAAACCTATTAGTGCCAACCACTCTTTAGCTAAACGCGTTTGTAACTCACTGGCTTGTTGATATAAACCTATACTATCGAAAAACCCTGAAATAATAGTATTAAGCGCCGAAATACTCACTCGATACTGCAAATGTAGCGTATTTGAAATATAACCAATGTGCTGTTTTATATCCCAAATACTCTCCCCTGTGCCACGCTTAAAACCAAACACTTCAATCTCATTGTTATAGCATTGAGGGTTATCACCTGTAATTAAATTTAATAAACGGTTTTACCTGAGCCATTTTTCCCGGTGAGTTGCCAGTGCTGATATTGGTTAATCGTCCAGTTTAAATTTTCAAAAATTGTTTGTTCGCTGTAACGCACATGAACATTAGTGAGCTTAACGAGTGGCGTGTTTGTCGCTGATTTAAAGCAGTGTTCAGGCGCATCGGGAATACTTAATGATGTATGCTCTAAATGAAGTAATTTGAATAAATCCGCTCGTTTTGCTGCACACGGTTTGCCAAGCTATGTTGTAAACGACCATTATTCACATAAGCAAAGTGATCAACAAACGCTGGAATTTCGTCAACACGGTTTAGCACAAACACAAAGCAGGTTTGTGCGCTCAACTGCTGTAATAGGCGGTTTAGCTGCCCAACCGATTCAGAGTCTAAGCCATCAAATGGTTCATCAAGCACAACTAAATCACTGTTAGCAGATAGCGCTTTAATTAATAATAATTTACGCGTTTCGCCAGTAGATAAATCAGTAAAATCACGATTAAGTAAGGCATCAAAATTAAAAGCGGTGATTAACTGTTGGCATAAATCGCTATTTATTTGAGGCTCAGCAAAGAGCATGTCTGTTACTTTTTGTGGCTTTTCACTTTTACGATGCGTGTTAAGTAACTGCTTTTGTAGATCACTTGACACTAATTGTAGCTTGTTAAAGGTACTATGACGTTGCCCGCTTTGTTGTTTTGCTTCACCAATTAACGCTGCTGCGAGTGCTGATTTTCCAGCACCATTACCCCCGAGTAATACCCAATGTTCACCCTGCTTTACTTGCCAAGTTAAATCGTCGATATAATACCGAGCACTGTCATCGGTAGATAAATAACCTGAGCTTCGGAT
>NZ_PNCV01000229.1:0-371 GCF_005886925.1 Pseudoalteromonas sp. S3260 | reverse complement strand
CCTTGAGGCCGAGCAGATAACAAAACCCAGCTTTACTGCCTAATTGCATGGCACTAATACGGACCTGCTGCTCGAAGTTTAGACGTAAACTACTCAAAGCGGTTTTATGGCCGTGCTGATCCACAGTGGGCAGAGCACATTTCTGTAGGTAGCCAGCGCGCTCTCCCTCGCCGGAAAACCAAATCCGTGCCTTTTCACTGTAACGACCAGATTTTGCAGGTAAATCAAACAGTAAGCGCTGATGTCCATGATCTGTCAACCATTGCACATATTCATGTAACCCACAGGAGAATAAGTGTGGATGGATGGGGATCTTACGTGCTTTGATTTTGCCATGAGTATGCACATGAAAATAAGCGGTGCCAGTGCCT
>NZ_PNCV01000228.1:0-317 GCF_005886925.1 Pseudoalteromonas sp. S3260 | reverse complement strand
GCAACATGGAGCTGGCCTCTTGCACATAAATACAGCCACTTAAGTGAATGTCGGTGCGGCCAATGGGCAATGCCTGTTCTTCCTCTTGCGGGCGAGTGAGCCAAAATCCCTCAGGGCACCATGGAATAGCAGTAATGTGCCACTGTTTGTCGGCGCAATAATCGCGAAATGCTGCCACCGACATTTTTAATGTATTCACCCTTACCGCACGTTTCAGCGGGCGCTGGCAGGCAGCAACGAAGTCTTGTAATTGCAAGTGTTCGGGGAGGTAGGACGCAACGTCGTCCAAAAAGGCATCGGGAATATAAGTATGCTTA
>NZ_PNCV01000227.1:0-248 GCF_005886925.1 Pseudoalteromonas sp. S3260 | reverse complement strand
CCCCCCCCCCCCCCCCGCGCGGCCATTATTTGTTCATGCAGCAGACGCGCTCCGATATCACCCGCGGCGGGCTGGTGATCCGTCGTGTGCTCATCGCGAGCAAACTCCCGCCTACGGGTAGGTTAGCATGGGTGTTTTATTGGTAGGCGGGGCTTTATGCCGCGCAGGGTGTTTGAAATGTTGTGAAAGTGCGCGAGGTAAACTCCCGCCTACGGGTAGGTTAGCATGGGTGTTTTATTGGTAGGCGG
>NZ_PNCV01000226.1:0-289 GCF_005886925.1 Pseudoalteromonas sp. S3260 | reverse complement strand
ATTTTCAATGCGGATACAGTTCGAGTTATTGACCGCTCGAAAGCTATCGTTGTGAAGTTTTTTCTTTTTATATGAGATCTTGTGCTTTGGAAAGCGTTGCAAGCGACCTTTAGTAAAAGCATTCTTGAGCGCTAACTCCAGGTCGCGGGCAACTTGTTGAGCTGCCGCAGAATCGAATGCTTTGATCCAGTTAAACTCTTCGAACGTCTTGATATCTTTAAGTAGTGAGGCCATGTCTTTGTAAAACAAAAACGTTTTATCGTGCTCGTATCGACGCATGTTCTCAGAC
>NZ_PNCV01000225.1:0-238 GCF_005886925.1 Pseudoalteromonas sp. S3260 | reverse complement strand
CAAAAGTCCTTATCTAGATAATTTGCCCGTGCTTTCTATTACCGCACAAAAGCTCTCAGATTACCGATTACGTGTAGCACCCCATGCTCACCAGTTAGGTACGGCAGAAGTGGCTATTATGGTATTGGCATTAGCGAATGAGGTTGATGCGAGTACTAAATTAGAACAGCATTTTATCAAATTTCGCGACGCCTATTTACTCGGTAAGCGCAACAAAGGCAGGCCGGAATAAACTGCA
>NZ_PNCV01000224.1:0-237 GCF_005886925.1 Pseudoalteromonas sp. S3260 | reverse complement strand
GGTGATCACCGGACGGATACGGTAAAAGGAAAAGAATCAGCGCCTAAAGCCTACTAACCGAACTTTTGTTAATAAGTGTTGTTTATAACAAATAATTAGCTTAGAACAGTCCATAGGCTTCGGTTACATGCTCTTGTGTGTTGTTAGAAGCTTGAAGTTCTTTGGGTTTAAATATAGCGCTTGGATCAATAAGTACGCTGTGTTTATCGGCTAGCTTAATTAACCTGAGCTGCACAT
>NZ_PNCV01000223.1:0-279 GCF_005886925.1 Pseudoalteromonas sp. S3260 | reverse complement strand
TATGTTTGCTTTTGCATTTGCCTTAGTGCCCTTATATGACGTGTTTTGCGACATAACTGGGCTTAATGGCAAGCCGTCGCTTGAGCAAGCTGAACAAAGTACACAAATCACTGAAAACCGAGAAATAGGTGTGAGCTTTACAACCCATGCGCAAAGTGGTGCGCCGTTTATTGTTAAATCTAAAGAATACAGTGTTGATGTGAAACCGGGTGCTATGCGTGAGGTAATGTTTAGCGCAAAAAACACCAGTGATATCGAGATCCGGAAGAGCACACGTCT
>NZ_PNCV01000222.1:0-277 GCF_005886925.1 Pseudoalteromonas sp. S3260 | reverse complement strand
CCCCCGCCCCCCCCCGCCGCGCCCGCCCCCCCCCCCCCCCCCCCGCCGCCCCCCCCCACCACCCGCCCCCGCCCCTCCCGCCCCCCCCCCCCGCCCCCCCCCACCGACCACGCCTCCCCCCCCTCCCCCCCCCCACCGCACCCCCCTGTCAATCTTCACGCCCACCCGGCGCTGGGACGACACCCGCGCCGACCCGCCCTCAGCCTAGGGCACTTGCCCTCGGGCCAATTCCAATCCGCGTTTCATTGGAGGGGTTCCCGAGCGGCCAAAGGGATCA
>NZ_PNCV01000221.1:0-229 GCF_005886925.1 Pseudoalteromonas sp. S3260 | reverse complement strand
CATTTTGCAGCCCTAAGTCACCGGCCTGCTTGTATGCCTCTTTCAGCGACTCATTGAAAGGTTGCAGCTCTTTGGCAACTTCCTTACCTGGAGCCGTGCGCTCATACTCTCTTATTGCAGCACGAGTTTTAGTTTGTGTCAGATCCATAGAGAAGGCGACTAGCTCTGGGTTATCCAGCTGCAACTCACTGGCTTTATTGAACGCCTCATCATATTGGCCGCTAAAGAA
>NZ_PNCV01000220.1:0-275 GCF_005886925.1 Pseudoalteromonas sp. S3260 | reverse complement strand
TCATAGCTTAGAGAAATAACACTTAAGATACTTATCAAAGAACAAACTATTCTCCCGCCTGATAGGATGCACAGCGCTATAAAGAATCTGGCTATTAAAATGCGTTGATTTGATATTTAAATTGGAACCTTCGAGCTATACATTACACCCACATGAAACAAACCGAATACGGAAGTTGCCTTGTGTTAAGTTGGACCAAAGCGAAAACACGAGACAACTGGAGTGTTTAGTTCGTTTTTAATGCACTTATTACATGTTTGCTGCATTTGTGATGG